>DATEGV010000149.1:0-6022 GCA_035279925.1 Ktedonobacterales bacterium
GCAGCAGGCGGCGTACAACCAGGGCAACACCGCCAGCGCCATCCCCGCCGCCGTCGCCAGTTCCAGCGACCAGGACGCCACCGGTATGCCCAACACGGCGCAGGGCTTCGCCTGGACGCTCCTGCACATTCGTGACCGCTACGCGCCGAACGCGATTCTGACGCTGCACTTCTCCAACTGGTCAACCGGCGCCGATGTCAACTCCAGTCCGTCTGTCGCGCTCGATGTGGCCGGCATCGCCTCGCGCACCGCGCAGTTCCTCAACAGCGCCGGCCTGGCCAACACGCCGAACGGCGTCTCCACATGGGACCTGCTCTCCAATGATGTCAGCGCGCAGGACAGCGGGCAGGGCGCCGTGTGGTGGGACGCGACCAACAAGGTGTACCCCAACTTCGCGCGCTACCTGCAATTTGTCTCGCTGGTCTCCCACGACACCGGTCGCAAGGTCGTTCTCTGGCAGATTCCTGAGGGCAACCAGTATTTCGACACGATGAACAACAGCGCCCACCATACGCAGGACAACCGGGCGCAGTACATCCTGGGACACGTGGGCGACTTCGCGAACGCGGGGGTGATCGCCGCACTCTTCGGCACGGGCGGCGGCGGGACAACGGTGGACGACGCGGCCGGCGACGGCGTCACAAATCCAACGCCGATCTCTTCCTTCGGTTGCGACCACTGCGACAATCACGTCAGCGACTATGCGGACGACGACGGCGGATATCTGCGCGTCTTCGTCGGCGCGTACTATCGTCACGGCCCGTTGAAGCTCGCCTCGCCACAGAGTTGGACGCCGCCGCCCGCGCCGGGCTCCGCCATCGCCACACCGCTGCCGGCGGGCGCCTGCGTCGGCACGCCGATCGCGCGCGTGGGGCAGACCTCCGCCAGTCCGAATCCGGTCGGCGCGGGCGGCGGTGTCTCGGTGACGACGACGATCACGCTCAACTGCAATACGAGCGTGCTGCTCGATGTCGAGGTAGACGGCAACCAGGGCCGCGTGGTCCACATGACGCAGGATAACGTCGTATTCCAGCAGAACCAGCCGCGTACGTTGACGGTGCAGGGTGTCGTGCCGGTGGGAACGCCGGCCGGCGCCTATGTCATCAAGGTCGGTGTCTTCGAGGCCGGCTGGGGCGCGCTGGAAGGCTGGAGCGACGGCTCGGCGACGTTGGCCGTGCGCTAGCGTACACCGTGGGGTGGGTCCTATCATCTAATACAGCGCTCCGCCGGACGACCACTGATTCATTACGAAGCGAAGGATGCACGAAGACCTATGAGCACGCCGCCGCACACGCCCGCGGACGCCCTCCTGCGGGGCCTGAATCCACCCCAACGCCAGGCGGTGACGACGACAGAGGGGCCGCTGCTTGTGCTTGCCGGGCCTGGTTCGGGAAAAACCCGCGTCATCACGCACCGCATCGCGTACATCCTGCAAGAACGCAACGTGTCGCCGTGGAACGTGCTGGCGGTGACGTTCACCAATAAGGCCGCGCGCGAGATGAAGGAGCGCCTGGAAGCGCTGATCGGCGCGCCGGGACGTGACCTCGTCGTCGGCACGTTTCACTCGATCTGCTCGCGTATCCTGCGGCGCGAGTCCCGGCAGGCGAACGTCGGGCTGAGCGACAACTTTGTCATCTACGACGACGGCGACCAGCAGAACCTCGTCAAGCAGGTGCTGCGCGAGATGAACCTTGATGAAAAGCAGTTCAAGGCCAGCACGATTCTGAGCATCATCTCCCGCGCGAAGAACGACCTGCTCAGTCCGATGCAGTTCGCAGAGCGCGTCAACAAGTACTTCGAGGAGGTCGCGGCGCGGGTCTACAAGCGGTATGAGGATCTGCTGGAGCAGAACAACGCGGCGGACTTCGACGACCTGATCCTCAAGACGTACCAGCTCTGGCGGCGCAATCCGAACATCCTGCGCCAGTACCAGAACCGCTACCAATATGTGCATGTGGACGAGTTTCAGGACACGAACACGGCGCAGTATGAGCTGGTGCGCCTGCTGGCGGGTGGCACGCCGGAGGCGCCGGGGCATCGCAATCTCTGCGCGGTGGCCGATGACGATCAATGCCTGCTCGAAGGCACGCTGATTACGATGGCCGACGGAACGTTGCGCCCGATTGAGGCGATTGTTGCCGGAGAAAAGGTGCTCTCCGGCTATGGCAGCGGCGTGTTTCGCCCGGCGCTCGTGCAGACCACCGCGCGCCGCGAGCGCGATGGCGCCGGGGTGCGCATCACGACGCAATCCGGCCGGACGCTCGTGAGCACGCCGGAACACATGCACTTCGCGGGCTATCGGCTGGAGAACACGCCGCAGATGTATCTGACCTATCTCATGTGCAAGCGTGGCGTTGGCTACCGTGTCGGCACGTCGCAGGTGTATACCAAAGGGCAGGCGAAGCCGGTCATTGGGTTCAGCCAGCGCACGCGGCAGGAACACGCCGACGCCGCCTGGGTCATTTCGACCCACGCCTCGGAGAACGAAGCCCGGCTCGACGAGTACATCCTCTCACTGAAGTATCGCATCCCCACCTTCCCATTCGTGCCGCGCGCGGGCGGGTCCGTGAACGGTATCGTCCATGACGCCAGGTACATTGGCCGTGTCTTCGCGGCGTTTGACACCGAGACACATGGGCGTCAACTGCTCTCCGACTTCGGCTTGTCGCTGAACCACCCGCATTTCCGTCCGCGCTCACGCAACTCGAATCGCCACCACGTGGTGATTACGCTCTGCGCGGATAGTCGTGGGCTTTCGACAACCCATCGCATCTCGCTGGTTGGGAATGACCCGCGGACTAAAGTCGCTCTGGAGTCACTCGGATTGCCGGTCAACGTAGATAGGCCGGGAGTCAACAGCTGGTCCTACGATGCGATGAGCGTCAACATGCGGACGCTTCTCGAACGCGCTGAGCGCATCTGCCGCGTTATAGACGCTGATGTGATTTTTACCGCGCGGCTCGGCAAAAACAGCGGCGACGTGATCGAAGGCAAGTCGCTGCCGTTCCTGCCCGCCGCGTCGGTGCGTCCAGGCATGGTGATGTTCGATGCCGAAGGCGGATACGATGTCGTGGAGCGCGTGGAATCCGTCCCGCTGGACGCTCCCGTCTATGACCTGGATATCGAGCGTACACACAACTTCATCGCCAACGGGATCGTCACCCACAATTCGATCTATAGCTGGCGGGGAGCGAATCCGCGCATCCTGCTGCAACTGGAACAGGATTTCGAGCACACACAGATCGTCAAGCTCGAACAGAACTATCGCTCGACGCAGGTGATCCTGGACGCCGCGCAAGGCGTCGTCAGCCAGAACCGATTGCGCAAGGACAAGCAACTCTGGACCGACAAGTCTGGCGGTGAGAAGATCACGCTGCACGAGGCCTACAACGAGGAGGAAGAGGCCACCTACGTCGTGAATCAGGTGCGCCAGCTCACGGCGCGCGGCGAGTTTCGGCTGCGCGATTGCGCCGTGATGTACCGCATGAACGCCCAGTCACGCGCGCTTGAAGAACAACTGATCCGCTCCGGCACTCCGTATGTCGTCGTCGGCAGCAAGAAGTTCTACGAGCGCAAAGAGATCAAGGACGTGCTGGCCTATCTGCGCCTGCTGGCGAACCCCCTCGACTCAGTCTCGCTGCAACGTATCATCAACGTTCCCAATCGCAAGATCGGCCCGAAGACGCTCGCCGAGTTCACGGCGTGGGCGCAGTCCGAGCGGCTGACGGCGGTTGAGGCGCTGGGCCAGGTGGAGCGGCACCCGACGCTCGCGACGGCGGGCAAACGCGCGCTCGTCGGCTTCCACGCGCTGCTGACCGATCTGCGCCAGGCAGCGACTGAGGAGCGGCTGCCACGCCTGATTGATCGGTTGCTCGAACGGAGCGGGTACGCCGCCGAGCTACGGGACGGCAGCGACGAGGGCGAAGAGCGCTGGGCCAACGTCCAGGAACTTCGGCGGGTCGCGGAGGACTTCGCGGAGATAGACCCGGAGACGGCGCTGGCGCTCTTTCTGGAGAATGTGGCGCTGGTGGCGGGCGCGGACACGACCCAGACCGGCGAGAACGGCGTGCTCATCCAGGAGGAGAAGGACGCCATCACCCTCATCACGCTGCACGCGGCCAAGGGCCTCGAGTATCCCGTCGTATTCATCGTCGGCCTGGAGGAGGGGGTATTGCCGCACGCGCGCTCGATGGAGAGCCAGCAGGAACTTGAGGAGGAGCGCCGGCTGGCCTACGTCGGCATCACGCGGGCGATGCGCCGCCTCTATCTCACGCGCGCTATCCGCCGCTCGTTCTGGGGCGGCAGCGGCGAATACCAGATGGCCTCGCGCTTCATCTCCGAGATTCCACAGGCGCTGCTCAGCGTCACGCGGCAGGGCGCCGCGGGCGGCGCCGGGCGACCGAGCTCCGCCAGCGGTGGGCGAAGCTGGGAGACTGGCTCATCCAGCCGGCAGTACCCCGCGCCAAGCTATGGCGCTGGGCGGCAACCTGGGTTCACGGCGCAACCCGGCGCCGCGATGGGCGCATCTCCGCGGCCCGCTGACCGTGCTCCGGAGGAGCCTGTGGCGCAATCCATCGGCGAGCCGGTGACGCTGACCCCAGGCGACCGCGTGATGCACCGGCTCTTTGGCGAAGGCACGGTGCTACGCGTGATCCAGGAGAAGGGCACGACCAGCGCCGAGGTCCTCTTCGTCAAATCCGGCAAGAAGACGCTCGATCTGGCCTTCGCGAACCTGCAAAAAATCTAGCTGGCAAGGATTTCGTCAATTGCCCGCGTGTCCTCGGCGGTGAGTTTCCACTCGGCCGCCTGGGCGTTGGCGCGCACCTGCTCCGGGCGTGTCGTCCCGGCGATCACGGTGGCCACGGCGGGCCGGCTCGCCAGCCAGGCTAGCGCCAACTCGCCAACGGAGTGGTCGCGCTCCTTTGCCCAGGCGTCCAGTCGCTGCACGCGCTCCAGCGTCTGTGGTTGCAGGCGGCGCTCGAAGCGCGGATTGTTATGGCCGCGCGTGCCCTCGGGTGGCGGCTCGCCGGGCTTGTACTTGCCCGTCAGCACGCCCGCGGCCAGCGGGAAGAACGGGATGACACCCAGGCCCATCTCCACACAGCACGGCGCCAGCTCGCGCTCGATGTCACGTTCGAGCAGGTTGTACTCCGGCTGGACCGAGACGAAACGCGCGAGGTGTTCGCGGTCGCTGATCCAGAGCGATTGCACGACCTGCCAGGCGTCGTAGTTAGAGCAGCCGATATAGCGCACCTTGCCGGCGCGCACCAGGTCGTCCAGGGCGCCGAGCGTCTCTTCCAACGGCGTCCGGGGATCGAACCGATGAATCTGGTATAGGTCAATCGCCTCGACGTTGAGCCGCCGCAGGCTCGCGTGGCAGCCTTCGACGACGCGCTTACGGGAGGCGCCCGTCCCGTTGGGGCCGGACTCCAGCTCCATGCCGACCTTCGTCGCGATGAGCAGCTTGTCGCGTTTGCCCTGGATCGCCTTGCCCAGCAGCTCCTCCGAGACGCCGTTGCCGTAGATGTCGGCGGTGTCAATAAAATTGACGCCCGAATCCAGCGCCGCGTCCACGATGCGGACGGTCTGGCTCTCGTCGGCGTAGCGCCCGAAGGTGTTGCCGCCCAATCCGATCACCGACACGCGCAGTCCGCTCCGTCCAAGTCGCCGATATTCCATGCGTTCTCATGCCTCCTCGCGCCGGGCGCGCGCCACTCGAACAACGAGCGACCCGCCGAGTGCGCGTCTTCATTTGCCGTCACACATCGTAGCGCGCCACATGGGTCGGGCGGCAAAAAACACACAACCGCACGCCTGGTAAATCGGCACGTTACTTGCTTTACCTTCGGGCGGCATGTTCAAGCGCGATCACGCGATACGACCCACGCGCTGGTTGTGTTTCGTGAGACTGTCCTGTATGATGGCCGCATGCTGCGCGAGCGCTCGCGCGGCGTGTGAACTCATCGCGTATCCATCCCAACCCGTGGACGTATGACCAGCGTCTGGAGCGAGGGCAGCCCGA
>DATEGV010000150.1:0-4935 GCA_035279925.1 Ktedonobacterales bacterium
ACGAACTGAAACACGAGTTGCAGTTGCGGATGGGTACTCGGAAAGCCTCCCGCAACGAAAATCGTGTTGAAGATGCCCATGATATTCAGCTTTCCCTCTGCCGTGACATTGGCATAATCAGCCAGTACGGCAAGTGGAATCTGCATGGGACACCTCTGCTTGATAGTCGCCACGACGGCCATGTGCGACCTTCATACTAACATACGTATCAAATCACCGTCCCACTCACGTAGTTTAGTCGATTGCCAGTCATGCGCCGAATCGCCCGCTCGCCATCGCGCCATAGGTGAGCCTTCCTAGTGGCCGAGCGCCGTAGCGGCGGCCAGGTCGCCGAACAGGTAATACTCGAACACGGGAGTGAGCGCCAGGACAAGGTCCTCGTGCGTCGCCGCGCTCAGCGGTTTCAACGCGACCACATAGCGAGCCATGATAAGCCCAACCACCTGCGCGCCAATCAGACTCGCCCGCAGCTCCGCGTGGTCGTGGCTCACCCGCCGCGCCAGCGGGAGCAGCATTCGTTGCGTCAAGAATACACGCACGAGCGCCGCCGCTTCCGGCTCCGAGACCGCCGCACGGATGACGCTGGTGGCGGTGCGCTGGCCGCGCGGGTCGTCCAACACGGAGAGGATGAATTCGGCGATGCGCTGCCCGATTCCCACCGCTCCCCCAGCGAAAAGGGCCTCGAACGCGGCCTCCGGCTCGAAGGGAACTTCGATGGTCGCGGCAAATAGCTCCTGTTTCGAGCCGAAAAAGTGCAGGATCATGCGCGGATCAACACCCGCCCCACGCGCGATACCCCGCATGGTCGTGCGGCGATAGCCGAACTCGCCGAACTGGCGGCGGGCCTCCTCGATGATATCCTCGCGTGTGCTGGCGGCGCCCGGACGCCGGCCACGAGCGCGCGCCATCGGCGACTGCCCAATATCGGGCTGCTTCATGGGTGACTGCTCCATCGCGCAAAATCCCTTCTCACAAATTGGCCCTTGCAAATTCCACGCCTGTGGTATATCATTTCCACGAATGAGGAATTGGTCGAGTTGTTCAGGCGGAGGGTCTCATGTCAACCCCACTCGCACGCCCAACAGCCACCGCGACGCTCTCGCCGCGCCGCACAACGCTGATTCTCGTCGTCGTCGGCGTCGCGCTCATGTCCGTCGTATCGGCGGTCAGCGGCCTCAACGTCGCCCTGCCGAGCCTCGCGCGCGACACTGGAGCCAGCCAGACACAACTGACCTGGATCGTGGATGCGTACACAGTGGTCTTCTCTGGCTTGCTGCTCTTTGCCGGGTCGCTTGGCGATCGGTTCGGTCGCCGGGCGCTTTTGCTGGTTGGCCTCGTCATCTTCGGCGTCGCGGCGGGCTTCGGTCTGTTTACCAAGGATCCGGGGACGCTCATTCTCGCGCGCGTGGCCATGGGCATCGGCGCGGCCGGAATCATGCCGACAACGCTCTCGGTCATCACGACCTCCTTTTCAGTGGAGCAACGTCCGCGCGCCATCGGGATCTGGGTCGGCATCGCCGGTGGTGGCGCGGTCATCGGTCTGTTCGGCGCGGGCCTCCTGCTCCAATTCTATTCCTGGCAGTCGTTCTTCGCCTTGAATGTGGCGCTCGCGGCGCTCGCGTTCATCGGTGTGCTGGCTTTCGTGCCCAGCCTGGTTGACGACCAACGGCCGGGACTCGATATCGTCGGCGCCTTCTTCTCTCTCATCACTGTGGCCTCGATGGTCTTCGCGATCATCGAGGGGCCGGATCGCGGGTGGGCGAATCCAGTGACCCTCGGCGCGTTTCTCCTGGGCGCTCTGGCTGGGGTCTGCTTCGTCCTCTGGGAGCTGCGGCGGAAGGAGCCGATGCTCGACCCCCGGTTGTTCCGTCTGCGCGGATTCAGCGCTGGCACGCTGACGGTCGCCGTCCAGTTTCTCTCCGCGTTCGGCTTCTTCTTCATTTTCATCCAGTACCTACAGTACGTCACCGGTCGCTCGCCATTGGCGGCCGCCGTGGCGTTGTTCCCCTTGCCGATTGTCCTGCTGCCCACCGCTCGCCAGGCGCCGCTGCTCGCCCAGCGGATCGGGTTTCGACGGGTAGGGCCACTTGGGCTGACCTCCATGGCCGTCGGGTTCCTGATTCTGAGTCGCATCACCATCCACACACCCTACTGGGTTCTCGCCGTCAGCCTCGTCTTCTTCGCACTCGGCATGGGACTCGCCGGCACGCCCGCGACCACGGCGATCACCGAATCGCTCCCGGTCAGCAAGCAGGGCGTCGCCTCGGCGGTCAATGACGCCTCACGCGAGGTCGGCAGCGCCCTTGGCATCGCGATCCTCGGCAGCATCCTGAATCAACAGTACCGCAGCGGCGTCGCGGGCGCGTACGCCGGACTCCCACACGCCGTCGCGGCGGGGGTCCGCAGCTCAATCGCCTTCACAAGCTCTCCGCTCGTGCATGAGTTTGGGCCGGCCGGCCAGCGCCTCGTCACGCAGGCGGAGATCGCGTTTGTGCATGGCGTGGATAGCGCGGTCCTGGTGGGAGCCGGGCTACTGCTGGTGGCGGCCGTTGTGATTGGCGCGCTCGCGCCGCGAGAGACCAAGAATGGGCCGCGCTAGTCTCCATCCTTGGCGGCCGCGATCAAGAGAAACATCGGGCGGCGCGTCTCGTCCCGCATGGCGGGACTCGTGTTCATCAGCGCGCGCGTCGGCTGAGGTTCCGAGAGCCTCGTCACGGTGAAGCCGGAGTCAATGAGCGCATTCAGATAGGTGGCGACGGTGCGGTGATATTTGACGACATCGTGGTCCAGAAATCGTGTCTGACGCGGCCCTTCATCCTGATACTGGTCTACGGGCCAATGCAACCGCTCACCATGCTCACCGTAATACCAATCTTGCGCGGCGAGCGCGGTGAAGATGGGGTGTTCGACCGAGAGGACGAAGGCGCCTTTGTGGACTAGACAGTGATGAACCTTCTGACAGACGGTGACGAACTGTTCGACGTAATGCAGGGCGAGCGAACTGATCACTACATCGAACGCCCCGGCGGGGAAGGCGATATCCTCAATCGCGAGCTGGAGGTACTCGATGGCGGAGTCGTTGGTGTCCGCCCTGGCGCGCGCGATCATCTTCGCTGAGAGGTCCACCCCCACCACCGAGCGGGCCTGCTGCTCGCGCGCATAGCGGCAGTGCCAGCCATAGCCGCAGCCGAGATCAAGCACTCTTTTCCCGCGGAGATCGGGTAGCAGCGCGCGAAAAGCCGGCCATTCCCCAGCGGCTTCCAGTCCACTCGTGGAACGGGCCATCTTCCCATAGCTGGCGAAGAAGCTGGGATCATCGTAGACGTTCCGCGTCATAGCGCCAAAGCCTCCTGACGACATCGTACCCGCAGTGCGCACGCCGCGCGCCAGGAGCATACCATCCCGCCGGCGTCGCCGCGAGGCGTTCGTCGTCGGTAAGCGAGCCGCGGTTGAGCCGAGCCCCGCCGCTATGATACACTGCCTGGCGGAGTTGCGCGCCCAGCCGGGCCGCGCCGGCGCGAGAGGAGGGACGGCCATGACAGCATCCGAGCGTGGGATGCAACTGCGCTGCCGCGACGGCCACTTCGAGATGGTTCCGTTCGACGTGAAGCGCCAGGACGGCGGCTTCTGGATGTGGGTCGCCTGCGAATTCGACGGCCACCAGGGCGGTCACTGGCTCGCGCCTGATCCCACCCGCTCCGGCCTGCTCCATGTCACCTCGACGCCGTATCTCTGGCCCTCCGCGATGGAGGCGTACGCCGCCCGTGAACGCTGGGCTGCCCAGCAGGAGCAGTAGCGATCGAGCGACGGATGCGGAGGAGGCGCCTATGCCGGCTGATCTTCTGACGCTCGTCGTGGTGACGGGCCAACCGGGAACGGGCAAGACGACGCTGGCGCGGCGGCTGGCGGGCGACCTGCGCCTGCCGCTCTTCGAGAAAGACGGCATCAAGGAGCAGCTCTTCGATACACTGGGGTGGAGCGATCGCGCGTGGTCGCGGCGGCTGGGGGTCGCGAGTATCGAGTTGCTCTTTCAATGTATGGAGCGGACGCTGGCGGCGGGCGTCGCCACAGTCGTCGAGTGCAATTTCGACCCGGTGCTCTGCGCGCCACGTTTCGAGAAGCTGCGCGCCCGCTACGGCTGCCAGATCATCCAGATCGTTTGTCGCGCGGAGAAAGACGTGGTGTACGAGCGCTACCGCGCGCGCTGGAGCGCGGGCGACCGGCATCCCGGCCACGTGGATGAGTCGGTCTTTGTGGAGCTGCGTGCACGCCTGGACGAGGACCGCGACATGGGGCTGCCGGTGGAGAGTGCGCGCTTCGACCTGTATACGACGGACTTCGCGGCGATGGATTACGCGGGGCTGCTGCGGGATGTGGGCTCCAAGCTCATTCGCCCCTAGTGGCATAGATGGTGCGGCCACCCTACGTCGGCGCGCCGGGGCGCCGGCGTCCACGAGCGAATCACCCAAGAGGACATGGAAGGAGCGCGGTCAAAATGGGCATGCAGACCCCACAGGACCTGTTTGTGCATGAGCTTGGCGACATGTATGACGCGGAGCAGCGGATTCTCCAGATGTTGCCGGCGATGGCGCAGGAGTGTGGCAACGATCAGGTGCGTCAGGCGTTTCAGGAGCATGAGCAACAGACCAAGCAGCAGGTGAAGAACCTGGATCAGGTGTTCCAGACGCTGGGCATGAAGCCGCCACAGACGACCTGCGCCGCGATTGCCGGGATGAAACAGGAGCATGATAGCTTCTTGAAGGAGAATCCGTCACAGGACATTTTGACGATGTTCGATCTGGGCGGCGCCGCCAAGACGGAGTATTACGAGATCGCGTCATATACGGGCCTGATTGAGAAGGCGCAGTTGATGGGCCAGCAGCAGTGCGTCCAATTGCTCCAGCAGAATCTCCAACAGGAGCAGGAAATGGCGCG
>DATEGV010000151.1:0-2277 GCA_035279925.1 Ktedonobacterales bacterium
GATGGTACACCACGCCAACGCCTCGCACATCGGCACGTGCCTCTCGATGGCGGACCTGCTGGCCGTCCTCTATGGCGCGACCCTGCGCGTGCGTCCCGACCAGCCGGATTGGCCTGAGCGTGACCGCTTCATCCTGAGCAAAGGGCATGGCGCGGCCATCCTGTACGCGGCGCTGGCCGAACGCGGCTTCTTCCCAACCGAGTGGCTCGCGCGCTACTGCGACGACGGAGCGCCGCTCGCCGGACACGTCACCCACCACGGCGTGCCGGGCGTCGAGCACTCCACCGGCTCGCTGGGCCATGGACTGCCGGTGGGCTGTGGGATGGCGCTCGCGGCCAAAGCGGACGGCGCGGACCACCGCATCGTCGTCCTGCTGAGTGACGGTGAATTGGACGAAGGCTCGAACTGGGAGGCCATTCTGTTCGCGCCGCACCACCGTCTCGACAATCTCATCGCTATCGTGGACTACAACAAAATCCAGAGCTTTGGGAGCGTCGCGCGGGTGTTGCCGCTGGAGCCGCTGGCCGCGAAGTGGCGCGCGTTTGGCTGGGCCGTGCGCGAGATAGACGGCCACGATCACACCCAGATCGCGGCGGCGCTGCGTGAGGCGCCCAGTGAGGCGGGCCGGCCGACCGTCATCATCGCGCACACCATCAAGGGCAAGGGCGTCAGCTTCATGGAAGGCGAGCTCGCCTGGCACTACCGCTCGCCCAACGACGAGCAGCTTGCCGCCGCGCTGGCGGAGGTGGAGCGGCCGCTATGAGAACTGCCTTCATCGAAACGCTCTGCGACGTAGCTCAACAGGATGAGCGCGTGTGGTTGCTCTGTGGCGACCTCGGCTACTCGGTACTTGAACGCTTCGCCGAGCGATTTCCGGAGCGGTTCATCAACATGGGCGTCGCGGAGCAGAACATGATGGGCGTCGCGGCGGGCCTGGCGCGCGGCGGCAAGATCGTCTTCACCTACTCGATCGCTAACTTTCCCGTGATGCGCTGCCTCGAACAGATTCGCAACGATATCGGCTACCACGCCGCCAACGTCAAAATCGTCGCGGTGGGCGGCGGCATGGCGTATGGGACCGCCGGCTATACGCACCACGGCGTCGAAGACCTCGCCGTCATGCGCGTCATGCCGAATATGACGGTGATTGCCCCTGGCGATCCCGTCGAGACACGCCTGGCGACCAGGGCCGTCGCCGCGCATAACGGGCCGTGCTACCTGCGGCTAGGCAAAGGCGGTGAGCCGGTGGTCCATACGACGCCTCCGGAGTTCGCCATTGGTCGCGCGCTGATCCTGCGCGCGGGGGCGGATGTCGCGCTGCTCTCGACCGGCGCGATCCTGCCGATGGCGCTTGCGGCCTCGGATATACTGGCTGACACCGGCGTTGGGGCCGCGGTTGTGAGCGTGCCGACCTTGCGACCACTGGACCGCGCGGCGATCATTCGCGCCGCCGTTCCCGCCAGACTGGTCGTCACCGTCGAAGAGCATCTGACCTGGGGCGGCTTGGGCAGCGCCGTCGCGGAGGTTCTCAGTGAGGAGTCGGTCGGCGTGCGGCTGCTCCGGCTGGGCCTCACGGCGGCTCCGGATACGGTCGGCGCGCAGGCGTATCTGCGCCGGCAGAGTGGTCTCGACGCAACGGGTATCGCGGAGGCCGTGCGCGCGGCGCTGGCGTAAGTGGCCGTGTCGGCGTTTGGGAGTGCGGCGTGTGATGGAGGAGCGTTCGATGCGCGCTGGGATTGTGGCGATGCCCCAAAGCTTGCCGGGCGTCGGTCAGTGGCTGCGTTCGGCGCGACGTTGGGCCGCCACCGCCGAGGGCCGTCACTTCCTCCTCGTGCTGGGACTCGCGCTCGCTGTCCGCCTGGCTATCGCCCCGATCCGCGGCTTTGACCATGATCTGCAAGCCTACGTCACCTGGGGCGAGAGCCTCGACCACTTCGGCCTGCGTGTGTACGCCGGCAACCCCAGCGTCAGCTACCCGCCGCTGACGGTCTACTTCTTTGGCCTCATGTCCGGCGTCGCCCTGATCTGGCATGCGATGAACGGATTACCCCTGGACCTGACGGTGCGTGATTCGTCGGCGCTGATGGCCTTCATGCGCCTGCCGTTCATTCTCTCTGACCTGATAACCATATGCCTGCTCTACGCCGTGGCGCGGCGCGTCGTCGGCGCACGCCTGGCCTTGTTGGCCGTCGGCGTGTATGCCTTCCTGCCCGCGATGTTGCTGGATGGGAATGTCTGGCCGCAGAGCGACGGCGTGATGACCCTGGGTATACTCGT
>DATEGV010000152.1:0-2799 GCA_035279925.1 Ktedonobacterales bacterium
CATACTGGCAATTGAAGGCGCGGGTCAGAAGATCCGCGTCAACGCGATCTGCCCCTCCTGGGTGTGGACGCCGATGGTCGAGCGCGCGGTGGAGCGTATGGTTCCCGGCGCCCCGCCCGAAGTGGCCCAGCAGTTCCTCGCGCGCCAGTCACCGCTCGGCCGGATGGCCACGACGGAGGATATCGGCAAAACGGCGCTCTATCTTGTCTCGGACGATAGCGCGTTCGTGACAGGACAGGCGATTCCGGTGGATGGCGGGCTGACGGCCGGACCGCGTCCGCTCTAGCATCCGTTCGACACAAAAAATGCGCACGCGGTTGACAGCGCGCCGCGCCCGCCCGCACTATATAGACGTAAGGATAGGTACGGTTTCATCGCCTAGCCGTTCTCGCGTGTACTTATCTACAGAAAGAGGCAAGCCCTCTGACCGGATTACCATTTGACGATATCGCCCTGGTCACACAGGTCGCGGAGGGCGACGATGACGCCCTCGGGCAGCTCTATGACCGGTTTGGCCAGTCAGTCTACTCCCTTTGCCTGCGCATCGTCCACGACGGCGCGACGGCGGAGGAGCTGACGCAGGAAGTCTTCGTGCGGTTGTGGCGTAGCGCCGCGAGCTTCGAGCCGACCAAAGGGCGCGTGAGCACGTGGTTGTTGCGTATCGCGCATAATCTCGCCCTCAACGAAGTGCGTCGCCGGCAGAGTCGTCCGGTGATCGCGCAAGATGTCGAGTGGGAGGTTGAGAGCGCGGGACTCGCGGACGCAAGCGATGATGGTGATCCAGCGGCCAGCGCCTGGCTGCGCGAGCGGGCGTCGGTCGTACGCCATGCGCTGGCGGAGCTTCCACAGGCGCAGCGACGCGCCATTGAGCTGGCCTACTTCGGCGGCCTCTCGCAGGCTGAGGTGGCGGCGGCGCTGGGCGATCCGCTCGGCACCGTCAAGAGTCGCATTCGCGTTGGCATGCAGCGTCTACGAGAGTTGCTCGTTGCCGCGGGCGTAGACGAGGTGAGTTAAGAGCACATGGTAGACAGACACGTTGATGACCTCGTAGACGCTTACGCCCTCGGCTCGCTTGAGCCGGAAGAGGTGGACGCTGTCGAGCGCCATCTCGAGGTGTGCCAGGACTGCCGCGCGCTCGCCGAGGACGCCCGCGCCAGTACGGAAGAACTCCTCCTGACACCGCCGACGCACCCAGTGCCGCCTGATCTCAAGCAGCGCGTGCTGGCGCGCGTGCGCGCGGAGCGACAACAAGCCACACAGGCGAGCCATCTGGCCCCGGAGACACACGCGCAACCGCAACATCACCTCGCCGAGGAGGCCGCGCCGCCGCTGCATCATATCCCGCCGGAGCAGACACACCTGCTGCCCGACGCGCCGCACCATGTCGCGGCGAGTTCCGGCCGGTTCCGGCGAGCGATGAGCATTCTCTTCGGCGGCAATGAAGACGATGTCAGTGTCACGGACAACACCCTGCGCTCGCTGCTCTCCGAACCGGACTGCGTCATCTGGCCGGTCGCCGGCACGGCGGACGCCCCAGAGGCCAGCGCCCGGCTCGTCGGCTCACCCAGCCGTCGCGACGCCGTGATCGTGACGCATGGGCTGCGCCAGCCGCAAGCGGGCCAGGCGTATCAGGTCTGGTTCCTGCGCGACGGCAAGCCCGTCCCGAATGCGCTCTTCAGCGTGGACCGCGCGGGCCGCGGTTCGCGGGTGGTGGTCGCACGTATGGCGCTGGCGGAATACGATACCGTCGCCATCACACCGGAGCCGGAGGAGGGTAGCCTGGCCCCCACGGGCGCGATCGTGCTGGCCGGTTCGCTCGTGGCCGCCGCGCGCTAAGCCAATCCATGTGTCTCGGCCGTAAACGGCCGGAGCACAGACGGATTCCGGCCTGAAGGTCGCTCCCTTGGTTTCGGGCGCCAAACGCCGAAGCGGCCCCATCAACACACATCGAGTGGCTTAGGCTTCCAATGCGGCGATCTTCGCGGCCTCCAGGTTGGCTCGCGGGCTGCGCGGCGGGATCGAGCAGCCGGGCGCCAGCAAGAGCCGTCTGCCCCCTGTCGAAGCGATCGCCGCGCGCACCTGCGCCGCCACCTCCTCCGGCGTTCCGTCGGCCAGCGTGCGCTTCTCATTGACGCCGCCCATCACCGCCGCTTGTGTGCGCTCCTTGCCCTCGGCCAGTGACGGGTTGCCTGGCAGCGTCGGGTCCCAACTGATCGCCGCCACAGGGTAGTCCGCGAGCAGATCGAACGCGATGCCCTCGCCGCAGTTGTGTAGCACGTTGAACGGGGCGCTGCCCTTGACGGCCTCCAGCACCCGCAGATCATACTCGACGCCGAACGCGCGATACTCGTCCTCCGTCAGCAGGTTGCTGGCTGCCCAGCCGGTGGTGGCGAAGAAGATGCCGCTCGCTCCCGTCTCCAGGCAAGCCCGCGAGTAGGTGGTGAAGGTCTCGGTGATGACGTCGAGCGCGGCCCGCAGATCGCTGGCATGGTCGCGGATGGACTCCACGACGGGCGCGGGGCGATTGCCGACCAGATATTTCGCCACTGACAACGGCGAGAAGATCGTCTGGATGAAATACGCCTCGCCATGCAGTCCGTCACGGATGAGGGCCAGCGCGTCAAGCTGCTCGCGCAGGACGCCCGCGTTGGGATCGAGCGGACGCAGCTTCCGCCAGTCGCTCGCCTCGCTGACAGGGGCCTGCCGGAAGGCGGGTCCGTGGTTCGGGTCGCTGGATCGTTCCAGGACGGCGCCCCAGTCTTCCACGTGATAACTTGCGCGCGGATTGACCTTCATGTA
>DATEGV010000153.1:0-13944 GCA_035279925.1 Ktedonobacterales bacterium
GGTCGCCTTTACCGTAGTGGCGTTCAACCTCCTCAAACTCTTCCCCACCGAGATAGTCGGCGAGCACTACGACCGGTTATTCCGCGCACGCCGGCGCCGCTTCGTCTGATCCATTGACCGCTTCCCACCCCCTATTGGTACGCGGGCTGCGCACTGGCGTATACTGAGAGCTCAGCCGCCCGCGCACGCGCCATCGCCGAGAGCAGCGATGTGGCGTCCGCGAGCCGAGAGACGCGGCGCACGCGAAATAGGGGGAGTTGTCGCAGTGGATGTCATCCGTATTACCGTCGTTGACGCGCGGGGAACCGTCAGCTTTGTCGCGCACAGCTCAGCGGTCGTCGCCTTGACCGCCGCCTGCGCGGAGAATCCTGAGACGCTCGGCGATCTTCTGGAGCGATCGCGCACCTACGATCGTGGCCTGCACGATCTCGTCCTCAACGGTCTGGCCGTCTTCGACGAGCACAATCTCCCCGATGATGCGCGCGCCATCCATCAGCAGCTTGCGACGCTGGCGCCCCGCGAGACGCCCGTCTTCCGCGTGGTGGACGAGCAGACGCGCGAAGCCAGTCTACAGCCTGTGCGCGCCGGCGTCGTGCTCTTCAATCTGCTCCAGAAGCGTATCGTGCAGATCAGCAATACGGATGAGCCACTCGCCCGCTGCGGCGAGGTGAACTACCACAACGGCAAATTTCTCAGCATTCGCGTCTTCGGCTACGAGCTCCCCGCCGAGTGGTCCATTGTCCCGTAGTGACTTCGTCCACCAGCCCTACAGCGCCACGGCCTGCGTCGTGTCGGCCAGCGTGTGGGCGGCGCGGCGCTCGGTCAGCGAGATCGGCTCGCGGCTCGCGTCCGCGCGTTCGGCCCGTCGCCGGTTCGCCAGAATGCGCCGCGCCTTGACGACCTTCGCGCCAAGCTCCGCCAGCGCCCGCACCAGCTGTTCGTGCTCCATGTGCGCGGGGGCGTCGTTCTCGCTGCGCACCTCATAGAGCGGCTGCTTGAGCATCACCAGATAGCCCCGGCTCACCGGATAGGCGCCCGTGATGTACACCGGCTTCCCGGCGCGCTCGGCGTACGTCGTCACCACGTAGTCCTGCCCGTCCGCGCTGACCAGCCGATGCCGCGCCAGCTCGCCCGCGTATGGCGTACAGGCGCGGACACTGCCGCTGGGAGCCTGCGCCATCTGCGTAAAGCGCGCGATGACGCCCGCGCGTCCCGTCTCCTTGTGTGCTGCCATGATGATCTGCCCTTTCTCTCCCGCCGCGTGCCGCCTCTGTCGAGGGGTCCATGTCTGAGCCGCCTCTCCGGACGAACGATGAGGGGATGTGGCGTGCGGAAGAGGCTCCGATCCTGCGTCTCACACGTTAAAGCGAGCAAGGACGCGCAAAGTCTCGCTCACGGTGACTTCTGGCGGGCGACGCCTGAAAGTTGGCTGAGAATATCGCGCGCGCGGTCCCTTGCGTCTTGTAGCCGCTCTTGCCGGCGCATATAATGCCACGCGAAGGCGTCGGATCCGTCGGTATGGCCGCACAAATCGGGCCATCCAGCAACAGTGGGAGCGCGCGTGTGGACCAACGAGGCGTGCCACCAGGGGGGCAGGGCAAAAGCGTTGCCGCGGAAGAGACGAAGCCGCGCCTGCTGGTGATTGACGATGAGCAGAGCATCGTGGACTTTATCCGGCTGGGCATGCGCTATGAGGGCTTCAAGGTCGAAGACGCTGGCGACGGCGTGACCGGGCTGGATCTTGCCCAGCGCACGCGCCCGGACCTGATCGTGCTGGACGTGATGCTGCCGGGGATGGATGGCATCGAGGTCTGCCAGCGGCTGCGCTCCAGCGAGTCCACCGCCGACGTGCCGATTCTCATGCTGACGGCCAAAGACGAGGTGCGCGACCGCGTCATGGGCCTCGAAAGCGGGGCCGACGACTACCTCACCAAGCCGTTCAGCTTCGAGGAGCTACTGGCGCGTGTGCGCGCCCTGCTGCGCCGGCAACAGCGGATGGTGGCCGCCGGCGGTCCAGGTGGGCGTGTGCTGCGCGCGGGCGACCTCACCCTCGACGAAGCGGCGCGTGAGGTCATGCGCGGCGAGCGGCTCATCGAGCTGACCGCCACCGAGTACAACCTGCTCCATCTCTTCCTCACCCACCCGCGCCAGGTGCTCGACCGGCAGACGATCCTCAACCGCGTCTGGGGCTACGACTTCATGGGTGAGACCAACATCATCGAGGTCTACGTCCGCTATCTGCGTGAGAAGATCGAGGACGAACCGAGCAATCCGCGTCTGATCCAGACCGTCCGTGGTGTGGGCTACGTGCTCAAGAGTTAGAGAGACACCCAATGGCACGGCCCCCACGCACGCCCCCACTGGACCCCGCACAGACGCGAGCGGTCCCTCCGGCGCAGCCCCCCAGCCCGCGCGCGCTGGACGAGATGACGACACAACTGGTCGCCCCGCCCGACGGCTATGGACGTCGGGTTGGTCGGAGGCGCGGCGGGCCATTGCGTTTCCTGCGCACACTGCGCTGGCGTCTGGCGCTCACCTATGCCGCGCTGCTCGCCGTCTTGCTCGTGATTCTCGGCGTCACGCTCACCGTCCTCATCAGCCAGGTTTTGTATCGTGAGGACCTCGCGCGGCTCGAAACCGAGTCCCGCTCGACGCTCACAAGCCTGCAGACTCGCTTCGACGCGGCGCTGAACGGGACCGGAACCAACTGCGCCGGCGCTATCGGCTATCAGCAGGCGTTCGCCAATGAGGTCGCCACGCCGTTCCTCAGCACGCACCCTGGCTTCTCTAACGTCTATCTGCTGGATCGCGCCGGCCACGTGCTCGCGCCCGACAGCACAACCGCCGCCCTCGGCGCGACCGGTCCTTATGTGACAAATGGCGAGCTGCTCAAGCTCCGGCGCACGACGACAACCGCCGCGTCGAGCACGAACACTCCCGGCGAGACGGCGTACATCGTGAACCAGGGCATCGGGCAGAAGGTCGGCGTCGTCCTCATCATCGAACGCTATCGCAGCGCCTCGTCCTGCGTGAATCCCGCCAACAAGGCGCTGGGCATCGTCGAGGTGGTCACGACCTTCCCGCGCGTACAGTCGAGCCTCGGCACGGTTGACCTGGTGCTCTTGCTCACCATGATCGGCGTCTTCGTCGTCGGTATGCTGATCGGCGGCCCGCTGACGGCGCGCGCCTTTCGCCCGCTCACGCGTATGACGGAGACGGCGCGGCGCATCGGCGGGGGCGACCTGAGCCAGCGCGTGCGCCTGCCCCACGGCGGCGACGAAATCGGCCAACTGGCGGACACCTTCGACGAGATGATCGCGCGCATCGAGGCGTCCTTCGCCGCCCAACAGGCGTCGGAGGATCGCATGCGCCAGTTCATCGCGGACGCCTCGCACGAGCTACGCACGCCGCTGACCTCGATCCGCGGTTATACCGACGTGCTGCTGCGCGGCGCCAAAGATGATCCTGAGACGGCGCAGCAAGTGCTTCAGGCGACGCGGCGCGAGGCCGAACGCATGTCGCGCCTGGTCAATGACCTGCTGACGTTGGCGCGGCTAGATACGGGCCGGCCGCTCGAGCTTCAGCCGGTGGACGTGATCGCGCTGGCGGGCGAGGCGGTGGACCAGGCGCGCATCCTGGCCGGGCAGCGCGAGGTGACGATGCGCACCGACGGCGGCGGGCGGCTCACGCTGCTCGCGGACGCGGACCGCCTCAAACAGGTGCTGCTGATCTTCCTGGACAACGCGCTCAAGTATGGGCGGCAGACGCCCGACGGTTGGGTGCGGGTGCAGATCTGGCGCACGCCGCACAACGCCTATGTCAGCATCAGCGACAACGGTCCAGGCATCGCGCCGGCCGATCTGCCGCACATCTTCGACCGTTTCTATCGCGCGCAACGCGCGGCCCCACGCCGCCCAAGTGGCTCCCCGGCGCCGCGTCCCGTTCCCAACGACCCCGCGTTCTCCTCATCTGGCGACAACCTGCGGCCGCCCGACGGCTCCGGCCTTGGTCTACCTATCGCGCGGGCAATCGTGCGCGCGCACGGCGGCGCTCTCAACGTCACGAGTGAGCCAGGCGCGGGCGCGACCTTCACCATCGAGCTACCCCTCGATAGCCGGCGCGGATGATAGCCATCTAACACAATGGCTGCCAGATGGGCTCTGGACGGCGCTCCCATTTGGCCCGCGCGTGTTACCCAATATTCCTCGGCGCGTCCCATGAATTATGCGGCGGAAAGGATGCCGCGCCTTCGCGCGCCCTTGCTTTTTGTCAAGCGCGTGAGATATCTATCTAACATGCTTGTTGTGGCTTTGGAGCGATTGCGATGCGTTTGCCCTTTCTCAGCGGCCCCTTGAAGTCTCCGCCCCGTACTCATTCGCGCTCGATGACGGCGCGAACATCGCGGCGGGCGCATACGCCCCGGCGATCACTCGCGATGCCGCGAACCGCGCGTCTGCGACGGACCATGCGTCCGCGGCAACACGCGCTTGTTGCGGCTTCGGGCTCCGTGGCCGCGCGCGGTGTCGCCGCTCCGACTGAGGTGGCGCGACGAGCGCATGTGACGTCCGGCGCCGGGAATCCGCCTGCTTCCACGGTGACGCCGCTCTCGCAACGGGCGCTGCGCCAACGGGTGTGGGGGCTGGCGCTTCCCGCCATCGGCGAGCAACTGCTGGCGCTGGGCGTCGGCACATCTGACACCTTCCTCGCGGGCCACCTCTCCTCGCGGGCCGTCGCGCAGGTCGGCTATGGGCAGGCGACGGCGCTGGCCGCCGTAGGCGTCGCCGCTACCGCCGTCTGGGTGGTGCTCAACGCCTTCTTCGCCATCAACATCGGCGTGACCGCGCTGGTTGCCCGCGCCACCGGTGCGCGCGACCGGGCGCTGGCGACGCGCGCCGTGGGCCAGGGCATCCTGCTGGGGCTGGTCTCCGGCGTGGCCATGATGGCGCTCGCCGCGCCGCTCGCCTCCGCGATCACCGACGCGCTTGGCGTGAGCGGGCAGGTCGCGCACCTCGCGGCCTCCTACATTCGCGTCGTCAGCTTCGCGCTGCCATTCACGGGCGCGGCCTCGGCGGCGACGGCGGCCATGCGCGGCGCGGGGGATGCGCGGCGGCCGCTGCTCGTCA
This sequence comes from Ktedonobacterales bacterium, assembly GCA_035279925.1. GTDB lineage: Bacteria > Chloroflexota > Ktedonobacteria > Ktedonobacterales > JADMIN01 > DATEGV01. The sequence goes on from DATEGV010000153.1 coordinate 5,124, forward strand.
TGCTCTTTGTCAACGGGGCCAACGTCGTCGGCTCATGGACGCTGATGAACGGGCTGCCGGCGCTGGGGATACACCCCATCGGCGTGATCGGCTCCGCCTTTGGCGCGGCGACTGGTTGGACCCTGGGGGCGGTTCTGGCGTTCCTCCTGCTCTGGCGCACGCACCCGAAGGCGCCCAAACTGGACAGGCAGGCGCTGCTCCCCGATCTGGCGACGGCCAAACGCATCCTCAAGATTGGGTTGCCCTCCGCCGCTGAAATCTGTGTGTTTCAGGTCGGGCTCGTCGCCTTCGGGCGCGTTGTCGTCGGGCTGGGCGCGACGGCCTACGCCGCCAACACGACGATCAACACCGTCGAGAACATGGGATCGCTGCCTGGCTTCGGGTTCGCCGTCGCCACCACCGCGCTCGTCGGCCAGGCGCTCGGCGCGCTCGATGCAGAGTTGGCGATTCGCGCGGTCTGGGCCGCGCTGCGGCCATGCGTCATGGTGATGGGCGCGATGGGCCTGCTGGCGCTGGCGCTGCCGCATCTGCTGCTCGGCCTCTTCGTCGCGGACCCGGCGGTGCTCTCGGCGGGCGGCCTGGCGATCCGCATCTCGTGCCTGACGCTGCCGTTCTCGGCCATCGCCTTCATCTTCAACGGAGCGTTGCGCGGAGCCGGCGACACCAAGTTCCCAGTCGTCGTGCGCGCAGCCGGCACCTGGGGCATTCGGCTGCCGGTCGCCCTCACGCTGATCCCGCTGCTGGCGCTGCCGGGCGCGCGTCTGGCGATGGCGTTGGACTACAGTATCCAGGCCAGCCTGTCGTACTGGCGCTTCCGGGGCGGACGCTGGCGGCGCGCTCGCGTGTAGTAGGCTCGCCTAACCCCCAGCCCTCTTCCCACTGACGCGGGAAGGGGGAGTCAGCGTCGCGACGCCCTTGCCTGGTTTCGCCAGCCCTCTATTGCGGAGAGACGACGGGAACGAAGGCAACCAAACGCCACGAACTCAAGCGGACTTGTTATACATTGACTGCGGAGTCCGAACGAGAGGAGGACAACCATGCCGAAGAGCGACCTACCGAAGGACGACCTCATACAGGCGTTCGCCGACGCTTACGAGCGCGTGATCGCGGCGGCCACGCGGGCGGCGCAACACGGTGCGGCGCGGCCGGAGAACGGCTGGGGTCCGCGTGAGGCCGTCGCGCATCTGGCGGGCTGGGAGGCGATGGCCGCGGTGCGCATTCCCGCGATTGTCGGCGGGCTGGCCCCACTCGAGTTTGAAGACGACGCACGGGCGGTGGTGATGGATAACGCTATCAACGCCGCGTTCGTCGCCGTGGCCGGCAAGCGATCCGTCACCGCGCTCTGCGACACGCTGCGCCAGGCGTACCAGCGCACCGTCGCGCTGCTGCGAACAGTGGACGACCGGCACTTTCAGCCCGGCGCGTATGTCTATGAGCGCACGAGGGGAGCCATCGAACACTGCGACGAGCATATCGAGCAGTTCACCGCCGGAGAAGCATAGGCGCGACGACTCGGAGATATGAGCGGATTGTCGTCCACACGGCCGGGGCGACGCGGAGGAAACGCGACGATGGACGAGCCGGAACTGAGCGAGCTTGAAAACGCCGGGTGGGACTCGCGAGTGCGCGTCTTCCGCGCTGGCGATGAGGTGGATACCGCCGTGGTCGTCACCAACCGCTTCGTCGTCATGGTGGACACGATGGCGGAGCCCGCGCTTGCCAAGGCCATCGTGGATCGCTGCCGCGACGCCCTCACCGCCAACCGGCGCCTGCTCGTCGTCAACACGCACGCCGACTGGGATCACTGCTGGGGCAACGCCGCGTTCGCGCTCGATGGTCCGTTCCCCGCGCCGATCATTGCCCACGAGCTCGCGCGTGAGCGTCTGCGTGGTGAGCCGGCGCGCGCGAAACTGGCCGCGAAGCAGGGTGAGCATGCGCGTTTCGCGTCCGTGCGTCTCGTAGAGCCGGATATCACCTTCACCGACGGATTGCGCGTCTCCGGTGGAGACCTCACCCTCGAACTGCTGCCGACCCCTGGCCACACGCCCGACCACGTGAGTGTGTGGCTCCCTGAACTGGGTCTGTTGCTGGCGGGCGACGCCGCGGAGCGCCCGTTCCCCTATGTCGGCGATCCCGACGGTCTGCCCGCGTTGCGCAAGTCCTTGCGCGCGCTTGCGGCGCTGGCCCCCACGACGGTGATTCCGTGCCACGGCGGCCCGTCGGACGCCGGTTTGCTGGCGCGCAATCTGGCGTACTTCGATGACCTCGAACGCCGCGCCCGCGCTGCCATCTCCGGTAGCGCGCTGCCCACTGACTGGCGTGAGCGTGAGGACCTGCCGGAGCTGATCGGCCTCCCCTATGAGGAGGCGTTACGCGCGCTGGCAATCGCGCCGGAGTCCGTGCCGGAGCTTTGGGGGTATCGCCACTTTCACCTGCTGGCGTGCCACGCGGCCCTACTGGACGTGGCGGGTCAAACGTAGGGCGCGAGATCGAGGTTTTCCCCCGCTCCCAGGTGTCCTCATCCCCCAACCCCTTCCCCTCCCGAGGGGAAGGGGAGCCAGCGCCGCGCCGGTCCGCCCCGCGTCTTTCGTCCGCGCGACTCTGTGTGACTCTGCGCTACCCGTTCTCCATCCGTCCTACCCCACAGCCACGCGGAGCGGCGCGAGTAGCTCAGCGGCGGAGCCGACGACGACGCCCAGCGTGTCCTGAATCCAGATCAGCGCCCGCGACACCTGCTCAACGCCGCGCTCGTACTCCTGGCCGCGCGTCCGCGACTGCGCCAGCTCGCGCAGCATTACGAAGCAGAAGCCCAGCGGCAGGATCGAGGCGAAGACGCGCAGCCGCTCCTCCAGGGCGCTATCCTTGCCGTCGCGCATCCCCGCGAGGTAATCCGCGATGAAGCGCACGTACTGTTCCGCGCTGAGTTCGCCGGAGAGCGCCGCCAGCGCCGCCGCGCGGCCCACCTCCATCGCCGGGTCGCCCAGCCCGAAGCCATTCCACTCCACCAGCGTCAGGCGCTTCTCCACGCGGACGAGATGCGCGGGCGCCGGGTTGCCGTGGCAGGGCCGCCGCGCGACCCGCTCCCACAGGCCACGATTCACATCCACATGCACCCCAACGATCGCGTGCAGTTGCGCCAGCGCGTCCACCAGCGGGCGGCAGCGTTCCTCGGCGTAGAGCGTGCGGCACTCGTTCCAGGCCGGCTGGCTGCGCTGCCACCAGGTCGCCGCGTCCGGACTCATGCTCGATGCGACGGTGACGCCGTCGGCGGGAAGGTGGTGCAGCGTAAGCAGCAGAAAGAGCCAATCGCGCGCGTCCTCCGCGCTCATCCGGCTATCCCCCAGCGCGACGCCCATCGGTTGCTCCAGCAGCAGCGTCGGCCCGCCAAGCTCCGCGCCCGCCTCGTCCGCGTGGGCCAGCGTCGGCCCGATGCCCAGCGCCTGCGCCAGCGAGAGGCCCGCCATCTCCCGCCGCGCGCTCTCCACGGCGGAAGGCGCATAGACCTTCAGCGTCAGCGTGCGGGCGCCCGGCGCGCTGATGCGAAAGCGTTGCTCGTCCTGATCGCCGTGGTCATGCGTGACCGTCAGCGACGCGGCGCTGTCATAGCCGCCATGCCGCCGCGCGTAGCTGATGATCTGGTCCGTGGAGAGTGCGGACATGGATGGGGAGTCCTCTCGTGCGCGCCGCCCGCTCCGTGCGCCGCATCCTGGGGAAGAGCGAGCCGCGAATGAAAAAGGGGCGTCGCCATTCACGCGCGCCCCGGACGATAGCAAGGAGATACGCGGGTCAGTTGACCCACTCGTCAGTGCCCTTCTCGCGCAGACGCACCGTCGCGTTGACCGGGCGCGCCGCACGCTCTTGCAGCGTCGGCTTCGGCTGTTCGGTCTCCGCCTGGAAGGTGCGCTCGACGTAGGTGGGCAGGAAGAGCACCGCGAAGATGAAGACGCCGGCGGCGATGAAGATCTCGGACGGCTGAAACTTCGGGTGGCTCAGGACGTGGTTCGTCTTCTCGATGATGACGCCGATGACGGCCGCCAGACTGACGACGCCCGCCAGGCTCCGCGCCAGCGCGACCATCGGCTGACTGCGACGGGAGAACGCGAGGCTGCCGTTGATGACGACGGCGAGAATCCCAAACGCAATGATGATGTACCACCAATAAGCGGCCACAAATCGCTCCTCTCCGCGGTTCTGACCCCGGTTGTCCGCCGCGCGCCGGTCCGGCAGTTCGCCCCACGAGTCTACCATACCGGGGCGACTCCTTTCGAGCGAGAGCCGCCCGCATAGGACTTTTTAGCGGCGAGGGACCGTCGGCCGGCGCGCGGGATACGATGTCGGGGGCGCCGCCGTACCGCTTGGGTTGCCAGAGTGCGCCTCATAACCGTACAATGCGCCAGGATTGAGTAGTAGGCCGACGTGACCGGCTTTAGCCCGTTTGTCGTGCCGTGCGCCGGCCCATCAGGGCCGCGAACACTCACCACGATTTGGTAGGAGCGGCTGGAGCGTGACATGGTGATCGTGGCGCTGGATATCGGGCAGGCGCGCATCGGCGTGGCCGTCAGCGACGACCTGGGGATGATCGCCACGCCGCTCAGCGTCATCCCGCGCCGCTCCAACGCGCAGGCCATCGCGGCTATCCAGCGCATCGCGCGCGAGGAGGGCGCGGGCCTCGTCGTGGCCGGCTTGCCGGTCAGCTTCGATGGTCTGCTTCATGCGCAAGCGCACGCTGTCCAGTCGTTCGCGGAGAAGCTGCGCCGGGCGCTGGATGCGCCACTGGTCTACGCCGACGAGACGCTCTCGACGGTGCGCGCGGAAGAGCTGCTGCGCGCCAGCGGCATGCGGCCGGAACGCATCCGCGAGCGTATAGACGCGGCGGCGGCGGCGGTCATCTTACAGGACTATCTTGACGAGCGCGGACGGGCGGCGCCAACCGAACCGGACGCGCCAGCGCATACAGCCGGGAACTGCTTCGCGGGGCGCCCGGACGGGGAGTAGCGGAGAGGGGAGACAGGCCGATGAAACGAGCCGGACTCATCGTGACGATTGTGTTTGGGCTACTGGCGCTGGTCGGCGGATTCGCCGCGACGACGGTCGCCCTGGACATCACGCAGCCCGCCATCTCCGGCTCGCATGTGACCGTCAACTTCACCGTGAACAAGGGCGACACGACCGCCGCCGTCGCGGCCAACCTCGCGCACGACGGCCTCATCCGCAATTCGACGCTCTTCCGTGTCTGGGCGCGCTATCGCCACCTGGATCGCGGCATCGAGCCGGGCGTGTATAAGCTCTCGCCGAGCATGACGATGGACGCCATCATCAAGGACTTGCAGAAGGGTAAACCCGACGTAATCCTGGTGCAGGTGATGGATAGCTCGCGCGTCGAGCAGTATCCGGCGTATTTCAGCGGGCTCAAGAACTTCAACGCGGCCAACTTCCTCAAGATCGCCAAGTCCGGCAAGCTCGTGAGCAACGGACAGGCGCTGTCGAGCGTCTACTGGTACGTCATGCCGCAGAAGCCGCACACGATCAACGCGCTGGAGGGGTATCTCTATCCCGATACGTACAGCATGGACGCCAAGGCGAACGAGGAAGACGCCATCAACACGATGCTCCGGGCGTTCGGCGAGAAGCTCTGTCCCGGCCCAACCAGCGCCCCAGACGCCTACATCCTCGACCAGACGCAGTGCAAGGCGCATGCGGTGACAGTCGGCGACAAGACGCAGGTGAGCATCTTCACGGCGCTGGAGCAGAAGTACAACACCAAAGATGACCGGCAGGCGCTCTACGACGCGCTGACCATTGGCTCCATCGTCACCCGTGAGACCCCGAACTTTGACCCGAGCAGCGGCGATACGCAGGGCATCGCGAACGTCTATTACAACCGCTACCTCATCGCCAGCAACCAGTGGCCGAGCACCTTACAGCAGGATGTCGGCACGCTGCTCGGATCGGACCCGACGGTCCAGTACGCGCAGGCCACGGAGAATCCGCCGAAGGATGGGTCCAAGTGGTGGCCCAATATCAACAGCTCGGACCCGAAGACCGTCGCGGCGGACAGCCAGTACAACACCTACGTCAACTCCGGTCTGCCGCCCGGCCCCATCGCCGCGCCCGTCTGGGTGGTGCTCGCCGCCAGCGCCGATCCGAATCCGGATGGCCAGACGCAGAATCTGTACTTCCTGAACGACACCTGCAAAGACCACCATACGCATTACGCCACGAACAGCAACGACTTCGAGACGCTGAAGACGAAGTATCTGGTGCAGAAGCAGTGTTAGGGCTGGGTGGCGCGCCCTAACACACCTTTAACATTGCGCGCGTCGGGTCGCGCGTTATACCCATGACGGCGTTTGTGAGCGATGGCGAGGACGGGGACGAGGGGGCGGAGCTTCGATGCAACAACTCTTACAGGTCATCCTGCTGGGCCTTTTGCAGGGGGTGACCGAGCTCTTCCCCGTCAGCAGCCTGGGCCATACCGTCATCATCCCCGGCCTGTTGGGCTGGGGCAACCTCGTCAAAAGCGACACCTTCCTGCCCATCGTCGTGACGCTGCACCTCGGCACCGCCGTCGCCCTGGTCTGCTTCTACTGGCGCGACTGGGCGGACCTCATACGCGCGTTCTTCGCGACGGCCACCGCCCGCCGGTTGGACGCGCATCCGCAGGGCCGCACGATCTGGCTCGTCATCATCGGCACGATCCCCGTCGGCGCCGCTGGCCTTCTGCTGGAGAAGCCCATCCAGCACCTGTTCTTCTCTACGCCCTGGCCGGTGATTCCCGCCGCGTTCCTCTGCCTGAACGGCGCCGTCCTGCTGGCGGCGGAGCAACTACGCGAGCGCGACGAGCCGGTGGGTGTGGACCGCTTCAAGCAGGAGTACGCCTTCGCGCGTGTGGACGACCTCAGCTTCAAGCAGGCGTTCTTGATCGGCGCGGCGCAGGCCATCGCGCTGATCCCCGGCATCTCACGCTCCGGGGTCACGATGGTCGCCGGCATGCGGGCGCGGCTCAGTCATGAGGAGGCGTTGCGCTTCGCCTTCCTGCTGGCGACGCCGGTGATCGGGCTGGCCGGCCTCAAAGAAGTGCCGAAGCTGTTTCACGCCGGCCACTCGGTGATGTTCTCCGCGTTCGTCGGCGGCGTGGTCGCCGCGCTGGCCGCTTATCTCAGCATCCGCTTCCTGACGCGCTACTTCCGGGTTGGCAGACTGACGCCATTCGCGTATTATTGTATGGGCGCCGGCCTGCTCACGTTCCTCTTCTTCACGCCGCTGGCGCTCGGCGCGTTCAAACTGCCCTGGTGACGACGAGCGGGTAGGCGACGGGGCATCGCGGGCGAAAGGGAAAGAGGTGACGCATGCGCGGATCAGGCAATCTCGTTCTGGCCGTGATCGTCGCGCTGATCTTCGCGGGGATCGGCCTGTTCTATCTCGTCCCTGGCGTGTACCATCCCCTCTCGCCCGACACCTACAGTCACACCACTGCTCACCTGAAGCCGGCGCTGGTATTCTTCGTGGCCGCCGTGGTTACGCTCGTCCTGGGCCGCATCGCCAGCGCCGAACCGAAGGACTAGACGCGGGACATCACGCGCCGGCGTTCAGCTCCGACGCCACGTCGTTAGGCACCGTCATGATGCCGCCCGCGCCGACGCGCAGCACCTTGTCCGCGGCGACGCGCGGCTGCGTGTGGCGCATGCGCTCCCAGAGCGACCCGCTCAGCACATAGGCGGTCACGACGCTCGCCGCGTCGTCAAGCTCGATATCCTCCACCTGTCCGACGACCTCACCGGCCTCGCTGACGAGCCGCATCCCCCGCGCCTGCTTGAGGGTAGCCGCGCCGGCAAGCTCCGCGAAGCGCTCCTCGACGTTGAGCGTCTGTGGGTCCGGGATCATCACCGCGTCGCGCCCAACCGAGGTCACCGCGCCGCGTGGAGCCGTCTCCGTCGCGCCGTGCGCGCTCTGCTTCACCCGGAACCCTAGCACCTGCCGCAGCGCCGGATCGAAGAGCACATCATCCACGTGGCCGACATTCTCGGCCTCCGAGAGCGTCACGACCGCGCGTCCATTCAATTCGCTGGCAAGCATCTACACGCCTCCTTTGGTCCATCCATTTACCAGGCGCGCGCCGGAGCCTGTGGATCAATGCCGCCTGGCCCCGTCGCCGCCTGCCATCCTTCGCCTTGTACAATCGCATCCGGCACGCCGAAGTCGCGCAGATGGCGCATCGCTTCGAGCAGATCCTCAGCGTCGAAGCGTGTCACCGAGCCGTTGTAGCGCGCATTGACCGCGAAGCTCGTCGCGTCGTCGCCAAACTGGCGGCCCACGATCTGTTGCGCGACAATCGCCGTGTCGCCGTCGCCGTCGAAGCGCGCCATCTGGCTATCGCTCGCGCGAATCGCCTCCGCTAACAATGGCATCGTCGCCTCCTTGCGCGTGGTCAGGGGATCATGTCCCAGTTGTCGCGCTTTTCCCGCTCCAATGGGTTCGGCAGCGGGCGTTCCGGCTCCGGCTCGCGGTGCGGCAGCGCGCGGGTAGGCGTCTCGTCGGTCCATTGGGTGGATTGTTGAGTCGTATTGGACCCCGCGACCTGCCACTGGTCGCTCTCCGGGTCGAAGCCTCTCAGGCTCAGGCCGCGCATGAAACCGATGGCCGCGCCGAGATCCGGCGCCTCATACGTTTCGGTCGGCGGCACGGCTCCGTGCTCCACACGCACGAGATAGCGGTCGCCGCTGCCCGACTGCTTCGCGCGGGCGACGCGCTCGACGATGACGCGGTGGTTGTCGAGGGTGTCGTAGTAGACGGCGTCCTGGTTCTCCGGTGTGAAGGCGGA
>DATEGV010000154.1:0-4826 GCA_035279925.1 Ktedonobacterales bacterium
AGGTAATCCGGTCGCCTACACGCGCTCCAACCGCCGCAGTGTCGAATTGATGGCGATCCGCAGGCTCTCTTTGACGCCGCGCCCACTGACGGCGATGGCCTCGAAGCTGGGGGCGCGGATCTTATTGAGGTACTGTTCGAGGACGGGGATGGGGAGAATATCGGGGAGGTCGCGCTTGTTCCACTGCATCACGAGGGGGAAGTCGCCGATGGTCTTGCCCATACGGCCGAGCTGCTGCGTCAACTCCTCGAAGCTCTCGATGTTCTCCTGCATCTTGCTGGCCTGCGAGTCCGCGACGAAGACGACGCAATCGGCCCCCTTGAGGACGGAGATGCGCGTCTGCTGATAGAGCACCTGGCCAGGAACGGTATAGAGCTGGAAGCGCAGATTGAAGCCATGCACCTGACCCAGATCGAGGGGGAGCAGATCGAAGTAGAGCGTGCGCTCGGTCTCCGTGTCTATCGAGACCATATCGCCGACATCGCGCTTATCCACCATCTTATGGATATAGTGCAGATTCGTGGTCTTGCCGCTGAGGCCGATGCCGTAGTAGACGATTTTGCAGTTGATCTCGCGTTTTGCCATGTTGATGAGTGACATGACAGGCTCCTGCCTCAAGCTGAACGAAGACGATGGCGATCCCGCGGCTCCCATGACTCTGATTTGGACGCCACACAGAGTTCAGGCAGAGGTATTGTATCGCACACTTTACAAGATGCAAACGCTTGAGTCGGAATCCGTGACCCCTATTGGCCGCCGATCCGGGCCAGGAACCGCTCCAGCAGGACGCGGGCGCGCTCGTGAGTCCCTTCGCCGATCAGTTGCGTGTCGTCGCGCGCGGTGACGTGAAACACAAGTCGCCGGCCGTCTATCTCGACGAGCTCCGCCGTCGCCACCACGTGACCGCCGACAGGCGTCGCCGCCAGATGGCGCACGTTGACCAGCGTTCCCACCGTCGTCTCGCCCTCGTTCAGCTCCGGCTGCGCGAGCGTCCACGCCGCATTCTCCATCAGCCCGATCATCACCGGCGTCCCGAAGACGCGCACGCCGCCCGCGCCGAACGCCGCCGCCGTCTGCGCCTCACCCACCGTCACCGTCGCCTCGCCACGCATGCCCACGGAAAGCGCCATTGTCATGTGATCCTTTCGTGATGTGGTGTCCTCATCCCCCCGCCCCTTCCCCCGCGGAGGGAAGGGGATCCAGCGCCGCAACCGTCGGGCCAGGTTCCCCCTCGCCCCGCAGGGACACGACGGCGCGAGCAGCATCGCTGCGAGAAGCACAGCATCGCTGTGCGGAGCCGTCGCCAGAGCGGAGCGGGGGAACAGGGGGTGAGGACACCCAATCCAGTCCCGCCGCGTTGACCCCTATCATGTACAATGGGATAATATTCGGCAAGGCCATTCTAACACCCTCTCTCCCGGTGATGGGGTGGAATGCCTTGCGAGGGCGCACGCCTGGAGCAGCCATCCTATGCAGCAGATAGAGAGCGCGGCGCGCACGGAGCCACAGGTGGCCGGCGCGGACGGCGCGCGCGCTACGGAGCTTGCGATCTCCGTCGTCGTGCCGGTCTACAACGAAGAAGAGAGCGTGCAGCCGCTCTATGACGCGCTCACCGGCCAACTGCGGGCGCTGGGCCGTAGCTACGAGATCATCTTCGTGGACGACGGCAGCCGCGACGCCTCCTATCTCCGGCTCAAGGCGCTGCACGAGCAGGACGAGCATGTGAAGGTGGTCCGTTTCCGCCGCAACTTCGGCAAGACGCCCGCGCTCGTCGCCGGCTTCTCCCGGGCGCGCGGCGAGATCGTCTTCACGATGGACGCCGACCTGCAAGACGACCCGACGGAGATTCCGCAGTTCCTGGCGAAGCTGGACGAGGGGTACGATCTCGTCTCCGGCTGGAAATTCCCCCGCCACGACCCCATCACCAAGACGCTGCCATCCTTCTTCTTCAACCGCATGGTGGCCGTCACGACGGGCGTGAAGCTGCACGACATGAACTGCGGCTTTAAGGCGTACCGGCGCGAGATACTGGACGACATCAAGCTCTATGGCGAGCTGCACCGCTTCATTCCCGTGCTGGCGAACCAGCGCGGCTTCCGTGTCACCGAGGTGAAGGTCCACCACCACAAGCGCAAGTACGGCAAATCGAAGTTCGGCGCGCGGCGCTTCCTGCGCGGCTTCCTGGACCTGCTGATGGTGCTTTTCCTGATGAGCTACCTGCGCACGCCGCTGCGTCTCTTCGGGATGATCGGCTTCCTGCTGACGCTGGCCGGCATCGTCGTGGATGGCTACGTCGTGGCCGACCGCTATCTGCCCTTCGGCTCACACACGCAGATCCATAACCGGCCGCTGCTCTTTGTCGGCATCGTGCTGCTGATCTTCGGCGTCAGCTTCATTCTCACCGGCCTGCAAAGCGAGATGATTCGCCACTTCGCCTACCGGCCCGAAGAGGAATACAGCGTCAGGCAGGTGCTCGATTGAGCCGGACCCTCGCGCTGCTCAAGCGGTACAAGCGTCTCGTCCAGGCAGCCGCGCTGCTGCTGATCGCCGCCTTCGTGGCGGCCAGCGTCTGGAAAAGCTGGAGCCACATCTCAAAGTACTCCTGGCACGTGAACTATGGGCTACTGGTGGCGGCGTTCGCGCTGCTCGTCACGCAGGAAGTCTCCTATGCCTTCATCTGGCGCGGCATACTGCTGCGGATGGGCGCGCGGCTGGATATCGTGTCGAGCCAGCGCATCTATCTCGGCGCGGAGTTCGTGCGCTACATCCCCGGCAACGTCTGGCACGTCATCACGCGGGTGCTCTGGGCGGAGCAGCGCGGCGTGCCGAAGGCGGTAGGGCTGGCGAGCATGGTCGTCGAGCTCGCCACGAAGATCACGGCGGCGGCGCTGGTCTTCGCGGTGAGCCTCTTCTTCTGGCCCTCCGCGCCCGTCGTCTCAATCGAGATTCCTCGCATCGCGCTGATTGCCGCCGGCGCGGTGGGCATCCCCCTGCTGCTGGCGGGGCTGCATCCGCGCGTGCTGACGCGGGCGCTGAGCTACGGGCTGCGCAAGTTGAAGCGCGAGCCGGTTTCGTTTACGCTGCGCTACCGCGATGTGCTGGCGATTACACTCTATTGGGCGCTGAGCTGGCTGGTGGCGGGCGCGGGCTTCTACCTGTTGGTGCGCTCGCTCGTCTCGACACCGCTGCCCGGCGGGGCGCTTGCCATCGCCGTCGGCGTCTACGCGGCGGGCTGGGATGTCGGCTTCCTGAGCTTCATCACGCCCAGCGGCATTGGCTTCCGTGAGGTGGTGATCGCGGCGCTGCTGACGGCCTCGCTCGTGGTGACAGGCCCCTCGGCGGCGGGGCTGGCCCTGGTTGTCGCGTTCGTCGCGCGGCTGCTCTCGACGGGCGCGGAACTGCTCTGCATCACGGTGGCGCATCTCGTGCCGGGCGCGCCGGCTCCGAAAGTCCTCACCCCCTGACCCCCTCTCCCTGCGGGGCGAGGGGGAACCCGGCCGGGACGCCACACCGCTAGCTCCCCTTCCCCTCGGAAGGGGAGGTGGTGGGGGGATGAGGACACCATAGCGGCTACGACGAGGAGTTGAGCGGATGACGACGGCAGGTTCCGGCGTGAGCGGCGAGTCAGACCTCACCCCCCAGCCCCCTCTTCCACAGGAGAGGGGGAGCCAGAATGCCCTCGCGCCCGATGCCTCTCGCGCGGGAGGCGAGAAGCGTTGGCGTGCGCTGCTCGACTGGATACGCGACCGCTACCCGCCGCTGCCGCCCGCGCGCAAAGATCGCGCCTCGCGCGTCGCCTTCTGGGTCGTCGTCGCGATGGCCGCCGCCTTCGTCCTCTTCTTCACGCTGTTCCTCTGGGCCAGGCAAGACGCCTTCCAGACCAACGCCGAAGACCTCGGCATCATGGATCAGGCGCTCTGGAACACGCTGCACGGCGCGATCCTGCATCAGACGATCTGCAACAGCGTCAGCGACGTGAACTGCCTGGGCGACGTGTCGCGGCTCGGCATCCACTTCGAGCCGATCATGTTCCCGATCTCGCTGCTCTACCTGATCGCGCCCTCGCCGAAGACGCTCCAACTGTTGCAGGCGCTCGTCGTCGCGGCGGGCGCGTTTCCCGCGTTCTGGATCGGCAGCCGGCGGCTGGGCAGCAACATCGCGGGCGTCGTCTTCGCGGGCGTCTACCTGCTCTATCCAGCCTTGCAGGCGGCGACGGTCTATGACTTCCACGCGGTGACGCTCTCGGCGGCGTTCCTGATGTTCGCGCTGTACTTCATGCTCACGCGCAACGATCTGGGCCTCGTCATCGCCTGCGTGCTGGCGCTGGCCACGAAAGAGAACATCGTGGCCGATGTGGGCATGATCGGGCTGAGTATCGGCCTGCTGCAACGGCGCTGGCGCACGGGCGGGACGCTGATCGCGCTCACCGTCGTCTGGCTGGTGGTCGAGCTGCTCATCATGCGCCACTTCAGCCCACTGGGTCATTCGCCGACGGCAAGCCGCTACGCCTACCTTGGCAAAGGTCCCGTGAGCGCCGCAAAAACGATCCTCACGCACCCGGCGCAGATTCTCCGGCAGCACGTCTTCGATGCCGGCGGCGTTCACTATCTGCGGGTGCTGCTCGCCCCGTCGGCGTATCTGCCGCTGCTGAGTCCGCTGACGCTGGCCATCGCGATTCCGTCGCTCGGCGTCAATCTGCTCTCCAGCGAGCCGCTGATGCGCGAGGGCATCTACCAGTACAACGCCAACATCGTGCCGGTGCTTGTGCTGGCGTCCATCGAGAGCGTGTACTGGCTGGCGGCGCTCGGCGGCTGGCTCGCGGCGCG
>DATEGV010000155.1:0-2081 GCA_035279925.1 Ktedonobacterales bacterium
CCGCTATCGCGCCGTCTTCGACCTCTGCACCGAGCTGATGGAGACCATCCAGGCCATCCCACAGCCGGTAATCGCCCGCGTCCACCGAATCGCCACCGCCGCCGGGTGCCAGCTGGTCGCCACCTGCGATCTGGCCGTCGCCGCCGAGGAGGCTACGTTTGGCACGCCGGGAGTCAAAATCGGCCTCTTCTGCACCACGCCGATGGTTGCCCTCAGCCGCGCCATCGGGCGCAAGCGCGCGCTGCAAATGCTGATGACGGGCAAGCTTATCTCCGCCGAGACCGCCGCCGACTGGGGGCTGGTGAACACGGTCGTCCCCGCCGACGAGTTGGAGAGCGCCACCCGCGACCTTGCCCTCTCGATAGCCAGCGCCAGTTCGCTCACCGTGGCGCTGGGCAAGCAGGCATTCTACACCCAGATCGACCTCGACCAGCCGAAGGCGTATGCCTATGCCAAAGAGGTGATGAGCATGAACGCGATGGCCGCCGACGCGCAGGAAGGCATGTGCGCCTTCCTCGATAAGCGCCAGCCCGCCTGGGTAGGGAGATAAGCGCTCGCCCAGGGAGATGCCTCCATGGATACCACGGCCACAGATTCCCGCCTCGCCGCCGATTTCGCGCTCACCGGCATCTCGCGGCTGGTGACGGTTGCCCCCGAGCAGTACGGCAGCGGCGCTCTCGGCGTCATCCCGAACGGCGCGCTAGCCGCCCAGGGTGGAAGGATCGTCTGGGTAGGCGTAGAGGCCGATCTCGCGCGGGCGGTTGCCATCGAGGCGATTCCATCGGCGGCGCGCCATGACGCTGGCGGGCGCGCCGTGCTGCCCGGCTTCGTCGATTCGCACACCCACTTCGTCTTCGCGGGTACTCGCGCCGAAGAGTTCCAACTGCGTCACGCGGGCGTCTCGTACGAAGAGTTGGCGCGGCAGGGACGCGGCATCCTCAGCACTGTACGGGCGACACGCGCCGCTCCTGAGGAGACGCTGCTCGCCCTGGGACGTGGCCGACTGGAGTCGTTCGCCATCCACGGAACCACCACCGTCGAGGGCAAAACCGGCTACGGACTCGACCCCGCGAGCGAGGCGCGCTGCCTGGCGGTGATGCGCGCGCTGGCTGTCGCTCCGAATCTGCCATCCGTCGTGCCGACATTTCTCGGCGCGCATACTCTACCGCCGGAGTACCGCGAGCATCCAGGCGACCGCGCCGCCTATGTGGACCTCGTCTGCGAGCGGATGCTGCCCGCATTTGCCGCCGACGCGCGCTTCTGCGACGTCTTCTGCGAGCGCACGGCGTTCACCGTCGAGGAGGCGCGGCGTATCCTCGAACAGGCCCGCGCGCTGGGCTACGCGCTCAAGCTGCACGCCAACCAGCTTGGGCCGACCGGTGGCGCGCGGCTGGCCGCCGAACTGCACGCCGTCTCCGCCGATCATCTCGATTTCGCCTCCGACGAAGAGCTTGACATGCTGAACGGGGCGGGCGTCGTCGGGACGCTGCTGCCGGGCTGCTCCTTTTCGCTCAGCATCGCCTATCCCTCGGCCCAGCGCCTACACGAACATGGCGTGCGCACCGCGCTGGCGACCGATTTTAACCCAGGAACCAGCTACTCCGAGAACATGCAGATGATGATCGCGCTGGCGGTCAGCGCGATGGGAATGACACTCGACGAGGCGATCACCGCGGCCACCCGTGGCGGCGCGACGGCGCTGGCGATGGAGGCGGAGGTGGGCAGCCTGGAGCCAGGCAAACGCTGTGACCTGATTGTGATGCGAGGGGACGACGAACGCGAACTGGCCTACCATTTCGGCGTCAATCTGGTTGCGCGGACGTATCTGCGCGGCCACCTGTTTGTGGGAAGTACTGAAAGGGCATAGACAGCTACAGGGAGTGTGCTATACTTGAGGCCACGGGCAACGCCGCCTGAAAGGACCTCGGGGACGTAGAGTGCTGTTATTCGTTGAGAGGGAGACGCAGACAGCCAATGGCTATACTTCAAGCGCCGGGAACCGGCTTCGCCGCTGATATGGGAATGGGAAACACCACCTCGCCGCTCGTCGTGCTGTTCGAGCGTGATGATACGATTGCGGT
>DATEGV010000156.1:0-15092 GCA_035279925.1 Ktedonobacterales bacterium
GGGAGCGCGGCTGGTGAGCGCGGCGGGCGCGGGTACCAGGGACGGGTCACACAGAGTTACACAGAGTCACGCAGAGTCACGCAGAGTCACGCAGAGTCACACAGAGTCATGCGGAATGGATTGCTACGTAAGGTGTTGCGCCTAATCGGAGGCTCCGTGGCTACCCGCTCAGGAAGACGTCTTCCTGACGCTGTCAGATACTCTGTGTAACTCTGTGTAACTCTGTGTAACTCTGTGTAACTCTGTGTAACTCTGTGTAACTCTGTGTAACTCTGTGTAACTCTGTGTAACTCTGTGTAACTCTGTGTGACCCGTACCCCCTTCCTTCCCCATCCTCTCGGCCGACACGGCGGCGGTTCAAGCGGGCGGCTCTCCCGCTTTACCTCAACGCCGCGCTACGGTACAATGAAGGACGGTTTATCCCAACAGGAGTTGATTGCAAGGTGGAGCGCATGCGCGAGACGACGGAGACCGAGACGGAGCAGGCGCCGCCCGCGCCGGGTCCACGCACGTTCGCGGATCTGCTGGCGCTGCGCCGCACCTGGACCATCGGCTTCACCGCGCTCACCGTCGCGCTGATCGGGTTTCTCGTCTTAGGCGCCCTGGTGTTTCCCTCCCCAAAGGGACAGGGCTACGCCGGCTCAGCGGATATCACGCTCACGTCGGTCTCGATGGTCTCGCCGGATGAGGGCTGGGCGTCGGGAACGATCTCCGGCTCGCCACAGGCGATTCTCATGCGGTATCAGCGCGGCGTGTGGACCATCGTCCCGAAGCCGTCCGGGTTGGGCGTGCGCGCGGGCGTCAGTCAGGTGGACATGGTCTCCGCGACGGACGGCTGGGCGCTAAGTACCGTCGAGATACCCGTCAGCGGCAAACAGGACGCATTCACACCGGGCGGCGTCATCCTCCACTATGATGGGACCGCGTGGACGATTGCGGTCCCTCAGACGCCGGCCCCACTGACCGGACTCTCGATGGATTCCGCGATGGACGGCTGGGCCGTGGGCGGGAGCGGGCTGCTGCTGCACTACGACGGCCACGCCTGGATTACGGTCCACGACGACGGGTTCGCGTCGCTGGGCGCGGTGACGCTTGTGGACGCGATCAGCCCGCATGAGGTGTGGGTTAACGCCGGCAGCGGCCTCGCGCGGTATGACGGTTCCCACTGGAGTCCGGTTTCGATCCAGGACCGCGCCTATACCCCGACGGCGCGCGTGACGGCGCTCACGATGGTCTCCGACCGCGAAGGCTGGGCGATCTCCGGGGCGCAACTGCTCCGCGATCAGAACGGCTTCTGGAGCGTCACGAACCCGCCACAACTCCCCGCGCCTGGCGTGCTCGCGGTTCCCGCGCCGGGCGAGGTCTGGGTGGCAGGCTCAGCGAACAGCACCCTGATGGGCTACGCGCACGGCCAGTGGCGGACGGTCAAGTCGCCCGTCAACGACACGCTGGCCGCGATGACCTTCGTCTCGCCGACAGAGGGATGGGCCGTCGGCCAGAACGGCGCGATCCTGCACTACACCGGCGGCGCCTGGAAGCGCGACACCAACGTGAGCTGGGACCAGGCGGCCTACGCGGCCTGGAGCGGGCAGTGACCGCGCGATGACCGAGCGGAACGACGCGCATCAGCCGGGCCTGCCGGCAATCCCCGACGTGTTACGGCCGTTCACCGATGGGGCGGCGTGGGAGTCGGTGTCTATCGGCGCGTCGGGCGCGCTGGTCTACCGATTGCGCCGGCCGGGCTCCGCGCCACGCTACCTCAAGATCGCCCCGCCGCCGCTGGACGTCGAGGCGCGCGATGAGGTGTCGCGGCTGGCGTGGCTGCATGGACGGCTACCCGTTCCCGAGGCGCTCGCGGTCTGCGCGGACGCGACGGCCACCTGGCTATTGCTCACCGAGGTTCCCGGCGTCATGTCGTGCGAGGCGCGCTTCGCTGGCGACGTTCCATCTGTGGCGCGGCTGCTGGCGCGAGGGCTGCGCATGATCCACCGGCTCGACATCGCGGCGTGCCCGTTCGACCGGCGCCTGAACCGCACGCTGGCGCTGGCGCGTGAACGTTGCGCGGCGGGGCTGGTGGATGAGGCGGACTTCGACGAGCAGCGCCAGGGTTTGCGCGCGCCGGATGTGTTGGCGCAGTTGGAGGCGACCCGCCCGGCAGCGGAGGACCTCGTCTTCACGCACGGCGATTACTGCCTGCCCAACGTCTTTCTCGATTCCGCTGGCACGCGGCTCACCGGCTTCGTTGATTGGGGACGCGCGGGCGTGGCCGACCGCTATCAGGATCTCGCGCTGGCGGCGCGCAGCCTGCGCCACAACTTCGGCCCCGGCTGGGAATCGTATCTCTTCGAAGCGTATGGTCTCGCCACGGTGGACGATGCCAAGCTCGCCTACTACGAGTTGTTGGACGAGCTGTTTTAGGCCATCGCGCGGGTAGCCGCCACCTCCCCTCAATGCTCCTCAACCGCGTACAGCGCCCCAACCGCGCGCCTCGCCACGCCTTGTATCCTCTCAAACATATGTTCTACAGTCAGGGCCGTTGATTGGTGAACGGGAGGGGAACTGTAGATGACGACGTTCAAGCTGGGGTACACGAACCCGCTCACCGACGCCTTTGGCGCGCATCCCATCCTGGGCGCTGCGCTGGACCTCAACGACGGGGTGAATTACACGATCCTCTCACCCGACGGCGTCAAGCTCTCCAACGTGACGCGCACCGTGGTCTCCGCTGGGAACATCCGCAGCCAGGGCGAACGGGGCGTCCGCGCCATCTATCGCCACCCGCGCGAGATCGGCGTCTCTCTCATCCTCGGCCCCAGCGCAAACTACGCTAATTTTATGAACAGTATTCGCCAGCTACTGGCCTGGATCAACGCCAGCCCCAACCTGCCGCTCACCATCCAATATCAGCCGTTCAGCGCGAGCACACCCGTCTATCTGGATGTGATCGCCGCGGCGCACTCCATCCCCGACGACGAGGACATGTGGCTACGGCTACAACTGGAACCCGTCGAGCTGGTGTTTCTCTGTCGCCCAGGACTACGCGGAGATCGTCTCTCCCTCTCCAATCTCGTGATGAACCCGGGCTTCGAGGGACCCAGCGGCGGTAGCCTGGCCCCGGCCGTCACCGTGTTCGCCGACACCTTCGCCAACCTCAATGCGTACAGTACCCTCTATGGGGGTGGGGCGTCCCTGGCCGCCAACGTTATGTCCGTGTTCGCCAACTCGGCGGTAACGTTTGGCTCGCCAGCCTGGGGAGCGATCCAGACCTGGCAGATTCGCTTCCAGTGGCAGGCCGGACTCACCGGCAACTTCTACCTGCATTATGTGGACGCCAACAATGGCCTCTTCGTGGAGATCACCGGCGCCAACATCGTGCTGTATCATAAAGTGGCCGGCGTCTTCCACCAACTCGCCCTCGGCGCGATCACCCCCACGAATGGGAATCGGTACTGGCTGGTCATGACGCAGTTCCCCAGCGTCGCCGGAGATCCGCCCTCCCTCTCGGCGATGCTCTACAACGACAGCGCGGGCAGCATCGGCTCCCTCATCATCGCGCCCGTCGGCGTCGCCTACGACGCGGTAACGGCGCTCAGCGGCAAACCAGCCATCGAGACCGGCGGCGGGAGCATGGCCGTCGGCGGCGTCGGCCACAGCAACCCCGTGCAGTATGTCGCCCTCTTCGGTCCCGGAGCCTGGACCTTCGCTAGCACCGGCTCCGGCATCGCTAGCGGGGCCTGGGATGGCTCAGTCGCAGGCGCTCCCACGAGCACCAACGGCAACGCCTACCAGGGTGGACCCGTCGCGGGGCAAGGAGCGGCGCGCATCGAAGCTCCACCAGCAGGCACGTTCAACGCGCAGTGGCTGGCGGCCAACAACACTGGCCCTGCGGCCATCACGCAGACCGCGCAGCCCCTCCCCTCGCCCGGCAGCACGCTCGGCGTCTCCGCATGGATCCGGTCCGTCGGCATGGCCGCAAGCTGCACGCAGCAGATCCTCATCGACGAGTTCGACAGCGGCGGCAACTTCCTGCGACAAGGCACGGTGGCTGGCGCGAGCGTCACCGGCACGCAATCCGTCTGGACGCAACTCGCAGGAACCTACGTGACCGGAGCCAACTGCGCCTTCGTCGCGCTCATCCTCAGCGCCGTGGACAACACCAACGCCTCCGTCAACGGGACCCTCTGGCTGGATAACGTCCAGGTCTGGAACCAGACGGCGACCGGACAAACGAGCATGCCGTACTGCGAGCTGCGGTTCCCCAACGCGCCGGCTCAGCTCGTCGTCAGCGGCCTGCTGGGCGACCTGCCCACACCGGCATGGTTCGCCTTCGGCACGTATGTCTCCACCTTCCCCGCCAGCGGCATCCTCACCTTCGCCATTGGACGGGCAGCGCAGACGAGCAGGAACGCGCAACTGGTGGGCAATTCGCATGGCTGGTACTCGACGGCGCTTTCGCCACAGAGCACCCCACAAGCGGACGCCAGCGCGTATGGCGGCTGGTACGATCAGGCGACGGTCGCGAGTGGAGGGTGGAATCCACGCTTTGTCTCCCCGAGGTCCAGTGACGCGCCAGGAGTCTATCACGTCTTCGGGCGGTTCAGAACGAGCCAGGCGGCGGGCAACCTCGGCAACGTGCAGGTGCGAGCGACGGCGCAGCAACGGTTGGAAGCGTGGTATGGAGAACTGACGGGCACGGATCAGATCGGGGCGTACTACGGGCCATACAGCGCGCCGATTCAACTGAGCAACGCCTGGACCACCGCTGACGCGGGGCAAGTGGCTATTCCGCCCTTCAACGCGGGCGCGCGCACCGATCCCACGCTCAGCTTCGTGACGCCTCGGCAGCAGTGGATCGACACCACCGGGGGCGGCTCAACCTGCGGGCTGAATTGGGAGGCGCTGGTACCTGTTGACGGGAGCCTCCTCGTCGGGGTGCTGAACAACCCCAGTAACAATCCGTACGCGCCGGCGACGAACTGGTTGTGGAGCTACTTCGACGGCCTCCTCGTCAATCGCGCCTCCGCAAGTGATGGGCCCGCGTGGCAACTCAGCGTCGAGAATGTGGCGACGCCGAATCCCGCGCACGCAGGAGGAGGTCCAGGGACGCAGACGACAGGAACACTCAACATCAATAGCGGAGCGGACCCCTATCTGACGCTGGATCCGACGCTGGCGGGGGCGAGCAACATCCTCGTTGCCACAGTGACCGATGGCAGCGGGGATGTGTTAGCCTTCGCTGGGGAGATCCAGTATTCTCCCCTGTATCTACAGCCAAGATAGGCTGGCGGGAACGAGGGACGGGTAACGCAGAGTCACGCAGAGTCACGCAGAGGATACTCGGAGTGACATCGAGGTTGTGTGAAAGGATGAGATGACATGGCCAAGCGACGCGCACGTTCCACCGCCGCGCCGAGTGCGCGCAAGTCGCGCGCGCCCAACGTGCCGTCCCGCGCCCGCGATACCGCCGGAACGGCCTTCGGGCATGGGGAGAGCGCCCTGCCGGCGCGTCCCACCCTCGCCGCGCTCGCCGCCGGCCACGCCACCGAACTGGTCGCCCCGGCCCCCGCGAGTCTCTTCGCCACACTCCTGGAACTGGCGGGCGCGGAGCATGGCGGCGTCCAGCAGACACTCGTCGCCTGGCAGCGCGAGCAGGATCGCCTGCTCAACCGGACATGGCGGCGGCCAGGCGGGCTGGCGCGTCCTGCGGGCCTGTAGGGGAAAGGAGTTGTCTCTATGCTCCGCAGCCAGCTCAGCCTCTACGCCTACACGTCGCCCTCGTCCTCGGCGTATCCGCTGATCGTCGGCGAGTATGGCGAGCAGATCGAGGCGCTCGAAGTGACGACGGTCGCCCCCGGCGGCTTCGGCGACCTTGCCTGCATCCTCAAGTTGCCGGAGGCGCGTCTGCCGCGACCGGAGCTCGGCGTCTTCTCCCGCGTCTGTGTGAAGGACGGCCCCTACGTCGTTTTCGGTGGCGAGTGGACCGATCCCGCGACGGTGATGGATGGCGCGGCGGGCGAGTATATCCTGCTCGCCGGCCTGGGTGGCGGCGTGGCGCTGCGCGATGATCCCGACGACGCGAGCTATACCGCCGCGGCCACCGCGCAGGCGATCATCGCCAACGAGTTCGCCAAACGCGCCGCCTACCTGCCGCTGGACCCGGACCTGCGGGCCGTCCTGCCCAGCGCGCCCGCTAACACCTTCACCCCCGTCTACGACGGCTATAACCTCGAAGAGATTCTCCATGATCTGATGGGCGCGCTCGGCGACTACGTCTGGACCGTTTACGATCACCCGACGAACCGCGACGCGGCGGGCTACCCGACGTGGCAGCTTGCCGCGCATCCCCGCGACACGACCACCACCAGCTACATCGCCCTGGGTGAGGACATCGCCGGCTGGCGTGTGATGCCCTCCGCGCAACGCGCCTACAACGTCGTGCAGGTCGCCTATGTGGACCCCGTCGCCGGGCCGAGCGCCGTCACCGTCAGCGATCCACGTCTGGGAGCGGGCGGTGCGCAAGGAAGCGCGCCCTTTCGCCGCCGCAAGCTGCGCCGGAGTCTAGGCAACCTCCCGCTGACGGGCACGCAGGCGTCAGCCATCGCCAACGCCTGGCTCGCCACCTACAGCAACCCCACCGACAAGGTCGAGGTCGAGCTACGGGTCGTGCGCAACGCCAGCGGGGTCGCGATCCCACTGCATCACGTCCGCGCCGACGCCAACCTGTTTCTGCCGGAACTGGCGGTCCGTGGCCAGGCGCTCTCTGGCGGCCCGGTTCCCGGCGCCAACCAGTTCTGGATCGCCGAGACGCTCTACCGCGAGACGGCGGCGGGCGAGACGTTGCTGACCATCCAACTGGACAACTACGCCGACCGGGCGGCGGCGCTGGTCGCGCGCCTGCAGATCGCGGACGAGGCGCGGCAGCGGCGGCGCGGCGTGTATCGGGCCGTGCAGTCACCCGGCGCGCAGCAGGTCGGCTACTGCTCGATTCGCAACCCCAGCGTCGTGGCGGGCCAGCAGATCGGCGTCGGCGTCAGCTTCGTACCCATCCTCTCCAACACGCCAACCGGCCTGACCTTCACGACCATCGCCAGCGCCAACATCGGTTCCGGTCCCACCGTCACCCCCGGCACGCTCACGCCCTACGGCTGCGAGGTGACGGTGATGGCGTCCGCGACCGGCGCGGCCTTGTGGACGGGCAAGTACACGACGGTCGGC
The DNA here is from genome assembly GCA_035279925.1 of Ktedonobacterales bacterium. GTDB lineage: Bacteria > Chloroflexota > Ktedonobacteria > Ktedonobacterales > JADMIN01 > DATEGV01. Next base: position 7,216 of record DATEGV010000156.1, read on the forward strand.
GCGTGATACAACGTCCGCTTCGGTGCTTGGCGCGTGGGGTGTCCTCATCCCCTAGCGGTCCTCATCCCCCGCCCGAGAGGAAGGGGAGCTAGCGTCGCGGCGCTCCGGCCAAGTTCTCCCTCGCCCCGTGGGAAGAGAGGAACCCGAAGCGATCATAGGGGCGGCCATGCGGGATCCATCATACCGGTGAGATGCGAAGAAGTTGCGCGGCGGACCCGGAGCGCCGAGCGCGCCTCATGCTACAATAGCAGGGCATGACCGTCGCCGCTGATGAGCGCCGCACACCCTACCCAGCCGGCCCGCGCCGAGTGGATTATGCCGCTTGCGGATGTCGCGGCGCGTGAGGAGTTGCCGCTGTGCCGAGAGATTTCTACATCCAGCCTGATGCGCCCGATCCCGTTTTGACCAACGATCTCGTGTTGTCGCTGGCCCGCCGCCACGCGCCCGAAGCCCGCGCCATCACGAGCGTAGACGAGTCCGGTGGTGAGGCGCGGACCTACGCCATTGACGACGCGCTCATCCTCAAGACGCAGCGCCCGCAGCAGCTTCGCCCGCGCACGAGCCTGGAGAAAGAGGTCTTCTTCCTGGGTCAGCTCGCGCTGGTCGCGCCGGAGGTGAGCGTGCCGCGTGTGCTTGGCTATGGGCGCGACGGTTCCTCGGTGGAGTATACGCTGATGACCCGCATGCCCGGCGTCGCCATGCGCCATGCGTCGCTGGACGAGCGAGCTCGCGCGGCCGTCCTGTTTCGGCTGGGCGCGACACTTCGGCGCATCCACGCGCTGCCGCTTGAGCCGTTCAGCGCCAGTGGCCTCTTTCCCGGCGATCAGTCGTTTGTGGATACCCAGATCCGCTTTGGCAACTACTTCAACGACCTCGCGGACGCGCTCCACACCGAAGGCAGCCCCTGGCGGCTCCCGCTTACGGTGGAGCAGGTCGGCGCGCGGGCCGTCGCGTCTGTACCTCGCTCCACGGACCGGGTGGCGCTGCACTCGAATCCCTACCTCGAACATGTCTTTGCGCATCCCGGGAGCGGCGCGTTTTCCGGGCTGATTGACTTCGGCGACGCCTATATCAGCCATCCGGCGTTCGATATGCGGCGGTGGAATTGCCCGGCTGACCGTGAGGCGCTGCTGAACGGGTATATCTCGGAACGGCCCGTCAGCGAGGCCTTTCTGGCGACATGGCGAGCGGTGATGATCCTGGGCGATGTCGTCACGATTGTCCATTACCCAGAGCGCGCGGCCGAGGCAGAGCGTGATCTGCTGGCGCTGCTGACGGAAGTGTGACGGCAGCGGATGCGACACCCATGACGCCGACGACTGACCTGATTCGCGTGGAGCGCATCACCAAGACCTTCGAGGGCAGCGAACAATCGCTGCGCGGCACGAAGCTCGAATGGAAAGGCCCCGCGCTCTGGCTCCGCAATCTCGCGCGGGCGGCGCGCCTCACGAGCAACGCGGCGCCGACGGTGCGGGCGCTGTGCGATGTGTCGCTCTCGGTGCGCGCGGGTGAGGTCTTCGGCCTGGTTGGACCAAACGGCTCCGGCAAGACCACCCTTGTCAAAATCCTGGCAGGCTTGATGCGGCCAACGAGCGGCAGTGGGCGGGTGGCCGGTGTCGGGTTGGATCAGCCGGCGGAGATACGCAAGCGCGTCTCCTACGTCTCCACCACGGGCTGGATGGGCCTGGAGTGGCCGCTCACCGCCGAAGAGAATGTGCGCTTCTTCGCGTCGCTATGTGGGATGCCGCCGGCGCTGGCCCGCGCGCGAACGGAGGACGCGCTACGCGATGTGGCGCTCTGGGAGGATCGCCGCAAGTATCCCTCACAGCTCTCAAACGGCATGCGCCAGCGCGTGATCCTCGCGCGGGCCCTGCTGTTCCACACGCCGCTCGTGCTGCTCGACGAGCCGACCGTCGGCCTAGACCCCACGATGGCGCGAGCGATGCTGGATCTGATACGTGGGCCGCTGCGGGCGCGCGGACAAACCATCCTGCTGACCGATCATCAGTCCGCGGAGATGGCCGCCGTCGCCGATCAGATCGCCGTGCTTGGCCAGGGCCGCATCGTGATGCAAGGCGAACCCGCGGCGTTGCTCGCGCGCCTCAGTCACCTCACGGTGATCGAAGCGCAGACCGAGGAGATGGACCTGCCTACCAGCGAACCGCCATCACTCGTCGTCGCGGTGGAGCGCGTGGAACGACCAGGCCCGCTGAGCGTTCGCTCCTGGCGTATCCATGCGAGGGCGCAGCCGGCGGCGCTCGAAGCTGTACTCGAATGGGTGACGCAGCCGGCCGGTAGGATCGTCTTTCTGGCCGAATCAGCGCCGACCTTCGAGGATGTGCTGGCGTTACAGGGCGAAGCGTGGGCGGCTCACGTCGGCGAGGAGGGCGAGCGCGACACGCGCCGGCCCCAGCAGGTGGAGGCCCCATGAGTATGCCCGCGACCGGACAACCGGGGAGCGACGCGACAGGCGCCGGTGCGACAGCCAGCGCGGGGCGCGACCATCGCTGGTGGCGCGAATGGGCTGCTCTGTGGGCCTTCGGACTGCGCGAGTATCGTATCTGGCAGTCGTACCGCGTCAATCAAGTGTTGTGGCTGACGAACCTCTTCGTGACGACACTGCTGTTCTTTCTGCTCGGCAAGACACTCGCCGGCCAGGCGGCGCGTCTGCTCGGTCCGGCCTACGGCACGAACTACATGTCGTTCGTCGTGATCGGCGTCACCGTCAACGTCTTCATCAACACCAACCTGAGCGACCCGTATATCCGCATCCAGCGCAGTTATTTCAACGGCACGATGGATCTCTTCCTGCTCAGCCCAATGTCCATCTACACACCGCTGCTCGGCCTGATGACGAAATCCATCCTCGACGACTACCCGCGCCTGTTCTTCACGTTCGGCTTCGGCATGCTCTTCTTCGGCGCGACCTTCACCTTCGCGGCATGGCCGCTGGCCCTGCTCTTCACGCTCCTGTTCCTCGCCGCCGGATTCGGGATTGGGCTGATAAGCGCCAGTTCGTTCTATCTGCTCAATATCAAGAAAGGCTCGGAGCCGGTGCAGTTCGTCGTGCAACAGTTGCTCGCGACACTCCTTGCCGGCGCGTACTATCCCGTCTCGACACTGCCCGCGCCGCTGCAATGGCTGGCCTGTCTCATCCCACACACCTACGCCTTCGACGCGCTGCGGCGCCTGCTCGATCCAGGCGCGCATGTGGGCGCGCCCGCGCTGCCCATCCAGCAGGCGCTGCCCGGTCTCTCGCCGCTCGCGGTGGATGGCCTGGCGCTCTCGCTGCTGGCGGCGGTCTTGCTGCCACTCGGATTTCTTGCCTATGGGCGCGGGATTGAACGCGCGCGCCGGAATGGGACGCTGACGCGATGGCAATGAGAGACGGCGCGACAGCGAGGACGACCATGCCAGGAGGCGCGTTCGACGGCGACGGCGACCGAGTCGTGGACGTGCGCGGCGTCGGCAAAGCCTACCGGCAGGCGGATGGCAGCCGCGCGGCGGTGCTGCGCGACATCTCGTTGGCGATCGCGCCGGGAGCGATCCTCGGCCTGTTGGGACCGAACGGCGCCGGCAAGACAACGCTCATCAAGATTCTCGCCGGACTCCTGCGGCCGGATACCGGCGGCGGGACGGTCCTCGGCTACGATCTCCTGCGCCACCACGCCGAGGTGCGCGCCCGCGTCAGTCTCGTCGCCCCGACCGCCGATGTGGGCATAGACAACAATCTGACGGTGCGACAGAACCTCGCGTTTTGGGCGCCGATCTATGGGCTGCGCGGCGGACGGGCGCGGGCGCGGGTGGACGAGCTCCTTGGCAAGTTAGGGCTCGTCGAGAAGGCCGACTTCTGGCCGATGCACATCAGCGCGGGCCAGCGCCAGCGTCTCGCGCTCGCGCGTTCCCTGCTGGCCGAAAACCGGCTGATATTCCTGGATGAACCCACCAACAAACTGGACCTGGAAGGCGTGCGCTCGGTGCGTCAGTTGATTGCGGAGCTGAATCGCGAGCATGGTGTGACCATCATCCTCACCACCCACGTGATGGAGGAGGCCGAGGAGCTCTGCGGCGAGATCGCGCTGCTGCGTGACGGGGAGTTGATCGCGCACCAGCCGACAGCCGAATTGACGCGCTCCCTGCGCCTGACGCGGCCACTCACCGTCACGGTGCGCCAGAATCGCTCGATGGCGATGGGCGAGCCGGAGATGGGCGAGCCGGAGACGGGCGCCCGCGCGTCGTTCGCGGCCTGGGAGGCGGCGCTGCGCAGCCTGCCGGGCGTCACCGAGGTCGCCGCGCTCGCCGAGGTCGCGCCGGTGACGGCCTCATCCGCGCAGGCTCACGACACGCGCTTCGAGATTGTCGTACAGACACTCGATCTACGAGTGACGACGCCGGCCCTGCTCGCGAGTGTGCGCGCTCACGGCTTGACCCTCGTGGGCATGAAGGCGGAGCCGGTGACACTCACGGACGTCTTCATGGCGCTCACGCGCCGCCAACACCATGACCAGCAGACGCCGTCGGTCCGCGAGGGAGACGCGCATGGCCGCTGACAGCGCGGAGACGCGCATCGCCTCGGAGCGCCAGCATGGGGGCGCGCTCGCGTTCGCGCGGGCCTGCGCCGCCGCCGCCTGGCTGGAATATCGCAACCTGCGCTACTACCCCTCGAACCTCGCCCTTGCCGGCGTGCAAGAGCTCACGGCGGTCGGCGTGTGGTACTTTACCGCGCGGTTTCTGGACGCCGGGGCGAGCGGGGCGGTCGCACGGTACGGCGGGAACTACCTCGCCTACGTGGTCATCGGGGTGCTGCTCAACCAGATCTGTCTGGCGGCGCTGAATGGTCCGTTTACGACGCTCTCCGACGCCTTCTGGGATAAACGGCTGGAGACGTACCGGCTCTCCATCCACGGCATCTGGGCGAACCTGATCGGGCGGCTTTGCTGGCAGGTCGGCTTCTCAGTCGCGTTGCAGGGCGTCGCGCTGGTGGCGTTGCTGCTCTTCGGCGGTCTCGGCCTGCACGCCGGCGTAAATCTCCCGCTCGTCTTCGTGGTCTGCGCGTTGCTGGTGGTGGCGAACGCGGGACTGGGCGTCGCTGGCGCGAGCCTGTTCTTCCTGCTGGAGGTCAAGAGCGGCCAGGACCCCATCACCTGGGCGTATCGCTACCTGGTAATGCTGGTGAGCGGTCTCTATGTGCCGCTGACGATCCTGCCGGGCTGGCTGCGCGCGGTCGGCGGCATGTTGCCGCAGACGTACGGTCTCGCGGCAGTGCGCGCGCTCGTCCTCAGCGGTGCCGACACGGGACTGGTGGCGGGCAATCTCGTCGGGCTGCTCGTCGCGGCGACGGTGGCCGTCGGCTGCGGCGGCGCGATGCTGACCTGGGCGCTGCGCCGGGCGGAACGTCGTGGCGGCATCGGCGTGGTGGTGTAGTTCTAGGTCCGTTTGCGGTGTTGGCGCGGGACATCTCCACCCCAGCGCCTGCCGCGCCTCACGATGGCACACTGGACCTTGATGAACTCCGCCGCAGCGTCGCGTCGTCATTGCGCGCCAGCAAGGGGAAGCAGGAGCCAGTGAAGTAAGTTCATGTGGCGAGAGGCCGACAGCGGGCATCTTTATGAGCTGCGGTCGCGCTAGGACTTCCAATTGATCAGTGTCAAACCCAATGGCTGCAAGCGCCGAAAGTGTTGCATGTTATTGCTGACAAGTGTTCTTCCCGACGCGATCGCGGTAGCGCCGCTCAGCACATCGAAATCCGCGAGAATCTGCCCGCTTCGTCGCAGGTTTGTCTTTATCTGGCCGAAAGTGTCGGCAATCATTTCATCTAACGGGATGACGGTAAATCGCTTGATGAGCGCTTGCGTCTCCCGTAGGCTGTTGGCCGGATCGGCCGAGTAGTACGCGCCGTGCAAGACCTCCGCGACCGTGACGACTGAGAGAGCAACAACCCCGTCGCCTACAGTTCGCAAGCTCGCTTCAACGCGAGCGTCATGCTTGAGGAGGTAGATGAAGGTGTCTGTGTCGAGTACATACTCCGTCATAGCTCGACGGGATGGCCTCGCTCGACACGGCTGGCGCGCAGAGAAGCGATAATGTCTTCGGCGCCGGCGGACTCCCAGTCAAGCGCGGTCGGCGAGGACGGCGCGGCTGCCTCCGACGCCTCTAGCTCGCGGTCGAGCAGGTCCGCGACGACATGCTCAACCGACAACCCTTGCGTGGAAGCAAGAGCCGATAGGCGATGATAGAGATCGTCAGGAATCATAACTGTATGGCTCATGCGCGAACCTCCTCAAGACTGTCTGTATTCTATCACGCCGCGTATCTCTGCCATACCCGTGTGGCGCAACAGTTCTCCCTCGCCAGGGATGCGCGACGGCGCTCGCTTCTGGCTCCCCCTTCCCCTCGGGAGGGGAAGGGGGCTGGGGGGATGAGGACACCAAGGGCTGGGGGAATAAGAACCTCTACACCCCCAGCGCCTGCCGCGCCTCACCGATCGCACGGTGGACCTTGATGAACTCCGCCGCCGCGCGCATCAGCAGCGTATTCGCCGCCGGCAGGTCACCGTCGTCCGCCGCCGCCTCCAGATCCGAGCAGAGGCGCGAGAAGCGCATCGCCCCCAGCGCGAAGCTGCCGGAGACGAGGCTGTGCGCCTGCCATCGGAAGATGAGTAACTCACGAACCGGTATACTTGAAGTAGCCGACCATTTGATCGAAGAGCTCGTAGACCTTTTGCGTCTCACCCGCTGACTCGTAGGCGTGGACTTTAAACACATACGCATGACCGCCGAACTGTGCAGGAATCGCTCGGCTGTCGTCGTGAGTATCCTCGAACAAGTGAGTCTGAACGCCACTGACGGTTACCGGCTGCGACTGGGCGGTAAAACCACTGTCGGTTGTCGGCGTCCAACTCGTACAGGTTAAGTCAACGTCAATCTTCATCTGCCACGCGCCGTGGACCTGTCCGTTAAACGAGGTGTCAACCGCGTGATCGGGCGCGAAGTAGGCGACGCCATGCGTGCAGTTCGTCGCCCCGAACGCTGGGCCATCGTCAACCGTAGCCACTTTCCAACCAGGAGGGACCGCCGCCTCAAATGGGAGCGCGCTGTCATGGTACCAGGACCAACCGCTCGGTAAACCTGCCGCGCTGGCGTGACTGCCACACCCGTTGAGAGCTAGACAAACGCTAGCTACTAATACTGCCAACGCCCGTATGTGACGACTCATTCGAGGATGGCGCATCGCTGCATGTCCCTTCTTGGGGGTTCCGGACTCCAGACCACGGCCTACAGGTGCGGATCACCTACACAACGACGATACAAGCCGACTCGCATTGGCGGACATGAAAAATCGTTTGGGCTTAACGTGCGGCACCTTCTATGGAGAGAAGAGCATTTGTCACATTATGCCCAAACTCGCAATACCCGGTCGAACTAGCCTCACCTACGCTATCGGCAGATCGCTGGCCACATGTGTCCGCATGTCTGGCCCGACAAAGTATGGGGTGCCATCAGCGCCTGAAACGAGCCACAGAGGGTTCTCTGGTGATTCACCACCGCCTATCCAATGATGCGGTGCGGCGGGCCCCGACCAATCGGCTGAGACAGGGAAGAAGATCAGCAGAGGCGAGACGTTCGCCATAATGGCAATGTGCCTTGCCTGAGCCACTTGGGCTACTGCCTGGCTCGCCTGCACATATGGGAACGCGTGGCCAAATCGCGAGTCACTCGGTGACAGCACGCTATACGAGGCGAACCGAATGCGATGATTGGCACCATCGTAGACGTAGTCAAAGATCCCGCACTCATGCCCTCCACTATCCCGAGCCGATACCACCCAGTGATCATCGTAAAAGTACTGGCTGCCGAGATTAGGAGCAACACCATAGG
>DATEGV010000157.1:0-5235 GCA_035279925.1 Ktedonobacterales bacterium
CGGGCGGCGGCAGGCGTATAATCAGATGTGCGGCGCGCGGCGCCGACGACTGTGACGATGGTGTCCGGTCGCGCGACTTCGCGGCGGAGCGGCGCCTACCCAGCATGTCCAGTGCGCAACGATCGGGCGGCGTGATTCCCGCCCCGCGGCGTCTCCGTCCCAGCTCGCGCGTCCTCCCCCATCCCCACGACTGCCCAGCGCGCCCTGGCGCGGCCAGCACAGAATCCCCCTTAGTGTAGGAGACGTTCGCATGTACAGAGGCCAGTCGGGTCAGTGGTCCTGGCTGCTCCACCGTTGGACCGGTATCGCCGTCCTCTTGTTCTTGCTGATCCACATTGTGGACATCACGCTCATCGGCTTCGGTCCCACGATCTACAACGACGCGCTGAACGTCTTCGACACGGCGCCCGCGCGCATCATGTCCACCGGCCTGATCGCCGCGCTCTACTACCATGCCTTCAACGGCGTGCGCATCATCATCATTGACTTCTGGCCGGCGGGCTACAAGTTCCAGCGCCCGATGTTCTACACCGTCCTCATCGTCACGATTCTCTGCTTCGTTCCCACCGCGTACTTCGTGCTTGCTCCCATCTTCGGCGTCTGTCCACAGGGCAGTTGCAGCACCGGCTTCATGTAGGTCGCGAGGAAGAGGGAGAAGACACACATGGCGACGACCACACCTGAAAAGACGACGATCACCACGTACGGAGCCAGCAGCCGGCCGAGCGGTGGGACCGCCTGGGAGACCTTCTCCTGGTGGTTCTTCCGCGTCAGCGGCGTCGGTCTGGTTTTTCTGGCCATCATCCACGTCCTGATCGTCCATGTCACGCACGACGTCTCAGCCACCGGCTACGACTTCATCGCCGCGCGCTACGCCAATCCGATGTGGCGCGTCTACGATCTGCTGCTGCTCACACTGGCGCTGTTCCACGGACTCAACGGCCTGCGCATCATCTGCGACGACTATCTCCAGTCGCGCGGCGTGCGTCTGGCCGTCGTCTCCGTCCTGTTCTTTATCGCCATCACGTTCTGGCTGATGGGCTCGATGACGATCATCACCTTTCAGCCGAACCACACCATCACGCAGACGCTGCTCGGCCTGATCGGGAAGTAGCGGCCACCGCGACCGAGAGGATGGAGCGCGCCGATGACACCGCGCCGGCCAGGAGAAAACAGATGAATTACCACAAGTTCGATGTCGTCATCGTCGGCGCCGGCGGCGCGGGCCTGATGTCCGCGATGCAGCTTGCCCACAACTCAAGCATCGCCGTCGTCAGCAAGCTCTACCCCACCCGCTCGCATACCGGCGCGGCGCAGGGTGGCGTCGCCGCCGCGCTGGGCAACCAGGAAGAGGACCACTGGAAGTGGCACATGTTCGACACCGTCAAGGGTGGCGACTACCTCACCGACCAGGACGCGGCGGAGATCCTCACCCAGGAGGCGATTGACGCCGTCTATGACCTCGAACACTGGGGCCTGCCGTTCAATCGCACCGACGATGGCAAGATTGACCAGCGGCGCTTCGGTGGCCACTCGCGCAACTTCGGCGAAGGCCCCGTCCGCCGTTCGTGCTACGCCGCCGACCGCACCGGCCACATGATCCTGCAAACGATGTATCAGCAGTCGGTCAAGAACCAGGTGCGCTTCTTCAACGAATACATGATGCTCGACCTGCTCATCAGCGAGGGGCAGGCCTGCGGCATCGTCGCGCTCTGCCTGCGCGACGGCACGCTGCACACCTTCCACGCCAAGGCCATCGTCTTCGCCACCGGCGGCTACGGGCGCGCCTGGCGCATCACCAGCAACGCGCTCGCTTGCACCGGCGACGGCATGGCGGTGGCGTACCGGCGGGGCATCCCGTTGGAAGACATGGAGATGTACCAGTTCCACCCGACGGGCCTCTACAAAGTGGGCATCCTACTCAGCGAGGCGGCGCGCGGCGAAGGGGCGTATCTCCTGAACAACGAGGGCGAGCGCTTCTGCATCCGCTACGCGCCGACCATGGAAGAGCTCGCGCCGCGCGACATGGTCTCGCGCTTCATCAATCAGGAGATCGCCGAGGGCCGGGGCATTGACGGCAAGGACTACGTCTATCTCTCCGTCGCGCATCTGGGCAAAGAGAAGATTGACGCGAAACTGCCCGACATCACCGACTTCGCCCGCAATTACCTGGGCGTCGAGCCGTACTATGAGCCGGTGCCGATCCAGCCCACGGCGCACTACGCGATGGGCGGCGTTCCCACCAACGTCGAGGGGCAGGTCGTCATGGACGAGAACAATACCGTCCTGCCCGGCATGTACGCCGCCGGCGAGGTCGCCTGCGTCTCCGTCCACGGCGCCAACCGGCTCGGCACCAACTCGCTGGTGGACCTGATCGTCTTCGGTCGCCGCGCCGGCAAGCACATCGCCGCCAAATGGCTGCCCGAGGCGCGGTTCGCGCCGCTGCCAGATGACCCGGAGGCGTACTCGCGCGACCTGGTGGAGCGCCTGCTCACGGGCGGAAAGACCGGCGAGACACAAGAAGCCATCCGTCAGGAGATGCGTGACGAGATGATGGCGAATGTCGGCGTCGTGCGCGACGAGGCGAGCCTGCGCGCCATGAGCGCGAAGGTGGCCGAACTCAAAGAACGTTACGCCACCATCCGCCTGATGGACACCAGCCGCACCTTCAACACGGAGCTGATGGAGGTCATCGAGCTGGGCAACCTGCTCGACTGCGCGGAGGCCACCGTGGCCGGGGCGCTGGCGCGCAAAGAGAGTCGTGGCGCGCACTATCGCACCGACTATCCCAAGCGCGACGACGTGAACTTTCTGCGCCACACGCTGGCGTATCGAACGGAGCGCGCGGGCCAACCGGACCTGAAGTATAAGCCCGTCGTCCTCGGCACATTCGAGCCGAAAGAGCGCAAGTATTAACGACCATCGTCCGCGCGGCCATGAATGGCCGGCGCACGGTACGAGTGATGACATAAGAGGCAGGGGTAGAGTATGGCAGCGGCAGCAGTTGGGACCCGAACCATCCAGGTCAAGGTCAAACGCTATCAGCCAGACAAGGACGCCAAGGCGTACTGGCAGGAGTTTCGCGTCCAGGCGGAGGGCAACGACCGCCTGCTGGACGTGCTGAACCGCATCAAGTGGGAGCAGGACGGCACGCTGACGTATCGCCGCTCCTGCGCGCACGGCGTCTGCGGGTCCGACGCGATGCGCGTCAACGGGCGCAATCGCCTGGCCTGCAAGCTCCTCGTCAACGACCTGGGAGCGCGCATCACCGTCGAGCCGATGCTTGGCTTCCCGATCATCCGCGATCTCGTGGTGGATATGGACCCGTTCTTCGCCAAGTACGAGAAGGTCAAGCCGTACCTCATCAACGATGAGCCGGCGCCCCGCACCGAGCGGCTCCAGTCGCCGGAACAGCGTGAACGCTACGACGAGACGACCAAGTGCATTCTCTGCGGCGCCTGCACGGGGTCGTGCCCTTCCGTCTGGGCCAACGCCGAATGGGTTGGGCCAGCCTCCATCGTCAACGCCCATCGCTTCATCTTCGATAGCCGCGACCGCGCCGCCGCCGACCGCATGCAGATTCTCGGCGATCGCACGGGAGTCTGGCGCTGCCGCACGATCTTCAATTGCTCGGAGGCCTGCCCGCGCGGCATCCACGTCACCGACGCGATCGAAGAGGTGAAACGCGCCATCATGTACGGCTCGACGGATATCGCGTAGCCCGCGCCGCAAAACGCCCGCCATCCACCGGCCCGGCGCCACTCGTGTCGTCCGCGTCTCCCGTCTCTTGGGGGAGTAGATGACGCCGTGCGCCGGGTCGTCCGTTAAGGTGTATGGGCGCTTCGGCGCGACACGGCCAACAGGCGCCGGCAGCGGCTGGGCAGGCAAGAGGGGAAGACATCGGCGTGGAGATATCCGTTATCATTCCGGTCTACAACGAGCGCAAGACGATCCTGGAAATCGTGCGCAGGGTGCAGGCGCAGCCGCTTGAGAAGGAAATCATCATCGTGGACGACTGCTCGCAAGACGGCACGCGCGAGCTGCTGCAAGCGACGGAGTGGCCACCCAACGTCCACGTCCTCTATCACGAGAAGAACCGGGGCAAGGGCGCCGGCATCCGCACGGCCCTCTCGCGGGCGACCAAAGACATCATCATCATCCAGGACGCCGACCTCGAATACAACCCCAGCGACTTCGCCATCGTGCTCCGGCCCATCCTGGACGGTGTCGCCGATGTCGTCTACGGCTCCCGCTTCCTCGGCATCCATCGCTCATTCATGCTGCACCACTATATCGGCAACAAGTTCCTCACGCTGGCGACCAATGTGCTCTACAACAACATCCTCACCGATATGGAGACGGGGTACAAAGCCTTCCGCGCGGAGGTGCTCAAGGGCATGCGCATCCGCAGCAACCGCTTCGATTTCGAGCCGGAGATCACCGCCAAGGTGCTCAAGCGCGGCTTTCGCATCTATGAGGTGCCGATCTACTACGCCGGGCGCGACTACGCCGAGGGCAAGAAGATCACCTGGCGCGACGCCTTCGCCGCCATGTGGGCGCTGATCCGCTTTCGCTTCACCAATTAGCCCCGCGCGACCCTCCACCAGCGGCGCGCGACAGGACTAATTTCCGCGCGTTTTCCCCTTGACTCGTGGCGCGATTTATGGCAGAATCTTTAGGCGTCTTTCGCGAGGCGCTCCGTCATCTTCCCCACGACAACGCATTGTATGCCCGTTGAGGGTAGCGCGTGGTCCCGCTTGAGTTGACAAAGCTCATGCGGCATGTTAAGATGACCGGGTGCCTTCAAAACGGCCAAGCTATCCATATGGTCCAGACCGGCGGATGGCATGGGCGTTACGACTGGCGACACGCCGCCCATAGCGTCTATGGGACAGCGGCGAGCAGCACCTGAACAACCGCAGAATGAGATGGACCAGCACGGTCGTCAACAACCCCGCGCCTCCTTGTATGAGGCGACGGGAAACGATTGACGTCGTGACTGATGATTTGCTTCGATTTTGCCGAAGCGAGTAAGAGAACTTAACTGAGGATCCGAACGAGCTTGGCGTTCTTAATGCGCCGTAGAGATACGGGCATGCCAAGCGTGGAAGGGTGTAGGGCGGATGCCTGCGGGGCCAAGGGCCGAAGAAGGACGCGGAGACCGGCGAAACGTGCCTGGGGAGCTGCAAGCGAGCGATGATCCAGGCGAATCCGAATGGGGCAACCCACGCGTGT
>DATEGV010000158.1:0-2065 GCA_035279925.1 Ktedonobacterales bacterium
CATGGGTCGCTCCACGGCCACGCCGCCGCCGCGCATCCCGCGTTCAGGCCTTACGTGACCGCGCACGAGATCGCCCCGGAGTGGCACATTCGCATGCAGGCGGCTTTCCAGAACGGCGTTGACAACAGTATCTCGAAAACGATCAATCTGCCCAACAGCGCGACGACCGACGACGTGCTCGCCGCCTACATGCAGGCGTGGAACCTGGGCTGCCTGGGCATCACCGTCTTCCGCGACGGCTGCAAGGGCGAGCAGGTGCTCAACGTCGGCGTGAAGGACAGCCAGCCAGCGACCACGACACCTGCGGCCCCAGCCAGCGCGATTCCCGACGCCGCGGCAATCGCCGATGCGCAGCGCAAGCGCAAGTATCCCGGCGGCGTCAAAGCGCGTTCCGAGGTCCTCACCGGCTATACTCGGCAGGTGCGCGCCCCGGAGGGCAAGGTGATGCTCACGCTCAACAGCGACGAGGACGGCCTGCTGGAGGTTTTCGTCACCGTCGGGCGGGCGGGTTCGGATGTCTCCGCGCTGGCGGAGGCGCTGGGCCGGTTGATCTCGATTCACCTGCGCATTGACAGCCCCCTCAGCCAGAGCGAGCGCGCCGCTGAGGTCGTCAAGCAGCTCCGCAACATCGGCGGCAGCAGCTCCATCGGCTTCGGACAGGATCGCGTGCGCTCCTTGCCGGACGCCGTTGCCCGCGCCATCGAGATTCACCTGGGCGGCGACGCGCCTGAGGTTGCGTTGGCTCCTGAAGACTCGACTGAGGAGCACGGGACGCAGCCGGCCGCGCACGGCACTGGCAATGGCGCGAACGGGTTCAGCAACGGCCATCACGGCTTCAATCCCGCGACGACCGCACTCTACACCGTGACCGGCAACCTCTGTCCACAGTGCGGCAACAACACGTTGCACATGGAGGAGGGCTGCAAGAAGTGCGTGAGCTGCGGCCACAGCGAATGTTGATCGCATAGACCGCACTCATCGCGTGGCGCATCAGGCGTCGGGAGGGGACACACGTCTCTTCTCGACGCCGTTTTTTGTCTGTATTCGCCGCGTCGAGTGTCACAGCGTGCCCACCGGTCGTGAGAAATCGCGCGCGGTTGGCGGAGTACTACAGGGAACGCAACGCTACGGCGCGGGTGGTCGGCGCCGCGAAGAAGGGCGCCCGCGATGATGGCGCGGGACAAGCGGCCCTTTGCGAGAGAGGAGATGCTCCGTGCGCGTCGTACTCCACGCCGGACGCTCGCGTCACGCGCTCATGGTCGTCGTGCTGCTAGGACTGCTGAGCGCGGCGGGCTGCGGCTCCGGACAGGCCAATCACGCGACGCGCACACCCACCGCGCCGCCGACGGCTACCTGGGCGCCCACGGCCACGGCGCTCCCGACACCCAAGCTCCTGTATCAGGCGGACTTCTCGAAGGGGTTGTCGTCCTGGCAGGCCACGGCGGGCTGGACCATCCAGAACGGCGCGCCGCAGAGCGACACGGGGCAGGACCGCATGGTGACGATCCCGTTCCAGCCGGCGACGAGCAACTACGCCGTCGAATACACCATGCAGGTCGTCGAGCCGAAGGAGGGGGGCGCGTGCGCCGTCGCGGCGGCTCCCAGCCCGGGAAGCGATGGCTATCAGGTGCGCCTGGATGGCATGCTTGCGCTGGGCAACTCTGAGTTCGCGCTGCATCCACAGTTCGGCGTCACCATTGATCCCAGCGGCGACCAGGACCTGGGCACAGCGGCGCCGACGGTAGACTTCGAGCTCGGCACGCATGTGACGACGTATCGCATCGAGGTGCGCGGAGCCACCGTCATGGTCCTTGTCAACGGGCGGCGAATCAGCCCCACCGCGACAAGCACGAAGACAGCGATGCTCTCCAGTGGTCCGCTCACCATCACCTGCTCGCTCGCCGCGGCCCGATTCAGCGCGCTCACCATCAGCGCGATCTAGCCGCCGGTCTCCATATCGGCGCGGTATGCGCATTCTTGTATGCGGGCGGCGGCGACGCCATTCAGGCGTGAGGTCATTCGCCGGCTCACTGCCGCTGACCGCCTCCTTCCCCGCTGATGCGCG
>DATEGV010000159.1:0-6166 GCA_035279925.1 Ktedonobacterales bacterium
GGTGATCGTATAGTTGCCGGTGGCGACGGAGGCGCCGACGCTGACGGTCAATGTGGACGAATTGCCGGCGGTGACGGAGGTTGGATTGACGGTCGCGGTCATGCCACTGGGCGCGCCGCTAGTGGTCAAGCTGACCGTGCCGGCGGAACCGGCGGTGACGGCGGTGCTGATCGTGGACGTCCCGTTGCCGCCCTGCTGAATCGAGAGGCTCGTCGGGCTCGCGCTGATCGAGAAGTCAGGCGTGACGGACCCACCGCAACTGGCGAACTTGAACGAGCCAATGCGGGTCTTCCAGTTGAAGCTGCCGTTGGAGGGGATGTATTCGTTCGTGTACCAGAACGTGCAGCCGTCCGCCGGGTCAATGGACATGGAGCTGTAGTCGCCCCAGCGCGTCAGCGTGCCAGTCTGCGAGCCGGCGCCGACGATCAGGCTGGCCTCACCCTGCGACATCTGGCCGGCGGGATCGGAGGCAAGACGGCCGGTGTAGCTGATGCCCGGATGCAACGAGCTGCCCGACAGGCTGTAGCCCATCGCCAGGTCGCCGGAGGCATCCTGAGCGATGCTGCCCATCCAGCGATAATTCGAGTCGGGCGCGTAGGTGCCGGACTGGAACACGCTGGGGGAGCCGCTGGGGCCGCGGATCTCATACCAGCGCATACCGACGGAGCTTCCCGCCGTGATGGCATGGTCCACGACGAGGGATTCGTAGCTGCCGAAGTTGCGATACGACAGGCGGTACATCAGGCGGTCGGCGAGTGAATCAAGCTGATTCGTCGTTCCCGACTGCGGGATGCAGGTGGCGCCTCCGCAGGCCTGCGCGTAGGACGCGACCGCGATGCTCGTGGGGCCGGTGAACGTCGTGTTGGACGGCGTCGTCCAGTCAACATGGAACTTCCAGAAGGCGAGCGAGGTGGTGGTATCGAGCGCCACCACGTAGTTTGGCGAGCCGGCCGGCGGCAGCGTGGAGCTGTCCAGGTTGGACGGCAGCAGTCCGCCGTAGTTCGTGCCGACGCTGAAGCATTGCTGCGTGGCGGCGGCGCCGCTCAGCATGCTCGTGCGGTCGTACGCGCAGGCCTCGCCACCGGCAAAGGTGCTGCCACCGACGAACATGTTGAAGGTTTCGTAATAGGCGTCCGGCCAGACCGCCATCTTCGGATAATCGGGGAAGTTGCTGTAGGGGAAGGAATAGCGGTTGTATGAGCCGGTCGGATCACTGGTCGTCGAGACGGCGACGCACTGCAAGTACGTCGTGCTTGCGCCGGTGACGGCGAACTGGCTGATGACCCAGCGATTGGCGATGCCGTCATAGACGACGGTTGGGTCGCCGTCATTGTCAGTCTGGCAGAGACCGCCAAAGCCGCTCCAGAGGGTGTTGATCTGGACCGGGCCGTAGCGCACCGTGCCGACGGCGCCGCGCGAGGCATCCTTATTGAAGACGGCGAAATCGGTGTTGACGGTCTGCACGTAGTCTTGCGGGCCGACCGCGCCGTTGGTGTCGGGGGGCGCCGCGCTGACGGTGAAGGTGCCTTGCGGTCCGGTGAAGCCGTTGCCCACGCCATCAAAGTTGTTGGAGGCGGTGGGGGCGGCGTACGGACCGATATGCGTCTGCACCTCCGCATGCTGATTGTTGGCCGGTCCTTCGGGGCGGAGCGGAACGTGGACCGGGGCGTCTGCCTGATGAGGCGCCGTCGCGGGGCTGGGGTGTCCAGCGATTGTGCGGAGCGGCGCTGAGACATCGTGATGGGAATCCGGGGTGACGGTGACACCGTTGGAGTGTCGCTGCGCGCCTTGCGCATGCGCCGCCCTGGTCGCGAAGGCGGGGGTCATCACGAACGCGAAGGCCGAAGCCGTAAGGAGAACCGTGAGGGCAACGAGGACCGTGACGCGATAACGTCGCATGTAGTAAATCCTCCCAGGTGGACGTGAAAGCGCGCAGGCCGTTCAGGATACGGGACAACACTGTCCGCGTATATGCTTGGGAGCTCTTCATCGGAGGAGCCAGACGACATGCGCGAGCCGAAAACCAACCTGTTCCCTGGTCTGTGGCAACGTTGATGCTGAGGACACCATTCGAGGGATGCGCGCGTTGCCTCGCGCCGGCAGACCGCTCCTTTCCACTCACCACTTCCGCCACACTGGTCATGCCGCGAGCGGGCGCGGAATCACCTACGTTACCCGGTTGACATCCTTCGGGCAAAACAAACAGCCGCGCATGACCGATGAAAGTATACTGATGCGCGCTTGTTTGTCAAGGGATGTGTAACGTTGCGACGTAGTACGTTGGTTAGGGCGCGTCGCGGGAACGATTCCACCGCGTCCAGCGTTACCTCTCATAGAGCGCGGGAGCCCGTACGCTCATTTGACTCCACTCCCCGCGCATGGAGGTCTCGGATGGTACTCGCCAGCTTTCGACGATACGCTTGGGGTGGGATTGTGGCGCTTACCGTGCTCTGCGGGACGCTCGCGGGGTGTGGCGTCAGCGCCGGCGGATCGAGCGCGAGCCAGGGCGTCATCAGCGGTGTGGTGATGGCCGGCCCGACCTGCGGCGCGGAGCCGGCCGGATCGCCCGGGGCCTGCGCGCCCAGGCCCGTCGCCGGCAAGACCGTGAATATCATCGCCATCGGCTCCACCGCGACCGTCACATCCGCGCAGCTACCCACTGGGCCGATTGTGGCGAGCGCGACCACGAACGCGCAAGGACGATTTCGCGTGAGTGTGCCGCCCGGCCGCTATCTGGCGGTCGTCGCGCCCACCTCCGGCTTTGGCATGCGACAGATCAGCTTTCCTCAGGTGACGGTGGCGGGAGGCCAGACGGCGACCGTCACCGTCGAGCTTGACACGGGCGTCCGGTGAAGCCAGCGAGGCGACTTGTGGGGGCACGCTTGGCGGCTACGTCAGCACACCCAACCTCCACCCCCCTTCCCATTCACGCGGGAAGGGGGAGCCAGAGCCGTTATGGCAGGCGGGCGGTCCGCGTGTCACGGTCCACCTACTCAGGCCTTGCCCTCGCGGCTAATCTCACGATGCGCCGCCATCGCGCGCTCGTAGCCGGGCCAGTCCACCGTTAGTCCGCGCTCCGCCAATATCTCGCCCGCGAGGTCGCTGGGGAAGCCGCGCTCCGCGTGCAGGATGAAGAGCCGCTCGCCAGGAATGACGCCGCGCTCGTCGGGGCGCAGACGATCCAGCTCACGCAGACCGGCGACCAGCACGCGCTGGAAGCCGCGCTCCTCATCTGTAACCAACCGCGCGATCATGGGCGTCGCCGCGCGCTCCTCCGGGGTGAGCAGCGCGTCGTGCGCCTCTGTCAGCGGCTCCAGCAACTCGCCCAAAAATGGCCGCGACAGGCCGAGTGAGCGTCCGGTGCGCGCCGCACGCCGGATCAGGCTCCGCGGCACGGATTCGCGCCCATCTCGACCGGGAACCACGCCTGCCAGCCCCGCGAAAAGGGCCGAGCGCGCGTGATCCACGATCAACCGTTGCGCTTTCTGGCGCCGCGTGGGATCGAGCGCCGCCGCCGTGTCGTTCGCGCTGATCTCGCGGAGCCGGGTGAGCGCGGGCGCGAAGAGATCAATGTCAAACGCGGTCTCGACATGTTGCAGGACGGACGCGGTGCGCTCCAGCCCCATGCCGGTGTCTACGCTACGTAGCGGTAACTGACGGTACTGGCCGTCCGTCTGTTGCTCGAATTCGATAAAGACGAGGTTCCAGATTTCGAGGAAGCGATCGCATTCGCATCCGGGCCGGCACGCCGGATCGCCACAGCCGCGCGCGACGCCGAAGTCCACGAAGATTTCGGAGTCTGGGCCGCATGGGCCGGGACCGCCGGTGGACCAGAAGTTGTCCTCCATGCCGAGCGGCACGATACGGTCTGATGGCCAGCCAATGCGCAGCCATTCCGCGACCGCCGCGTCGTCCGGCGGTAGGCCAAGCGTCGCGTCGCCCGCGAAGGTCGTCACCACCAAAGTAGATGTGTCGAGCCGGAACTCGTTCGTCAGCACGTCGAGCGCCATTTCGATGGCCCCGCGCCGCCCGTAGTCGCCCACGGACCAGTTGCCGAGCATGTGAAAGCTGGAGAGTTTGCGCGCGTTGCTCCCCACCGCGTCCGCGTCGTCCGCGCGCAGGCAACGCTGCCAGTCGGTGAGGCGCGGGTAGGGTGGCGCCACATCGCCGCGCAGATACGGCATCAGCGGCTGCATGCCCGCGATGACGAACGACGTGTCAATGTCCGGGCGCACGAGTGGGCTGCCAGGGATCTCGCGGTGGTCGCGGGCGCGGAAGTACGCCAGATATCGCTCCGTGATGGCGACGGAGGAGGTGTCGCGCGGGTCGCGTGATGGTTCGTTGGTTCGCTTCGTCATGGTGTGACGCTCCCTCTGTGCATGCGCGGAGTCCCCTTCGTCGCCCGACGCCGGAACGAGCGGGCGCGTGCGCGGAGTGATGAGAGAGCGTGTGGTTCGGATGGCGATGACGAGGAGCGCGTTATGAAGACGCCTGTTCCCCGACAACGAGGGCATACAAAAAGCCCGCCACGAGCACACGCTCGGGCGAGCCTGATCGGTTGGGATCGGGGCCGCGGTACCACCCAGCTTGGAAGCGCGACCACGGCCCGTACGGGCGCGGCGGCTTCCCACTTTCCAGGCACGGAGCGAGACTAACACGCTCGATGCCTTGCCCCATGATAACGGAGGGCTTGCCGGCGGAGGCTACTAGCCGGTGAGGGCGTTCGTCCCGCGTCGCGGTCCGGCGGACTCTACTTGCCGGGCCAGAGGGCGGCTTCTCCACGTGACCGAGCGCCGGGCTCGCACCTGCCCCGGCTCGCTGTGGTCGGTCCCGCGAATACTGGTCCCTCGCGACGAAGTTTTTGTGATGGCTACAGTATATGAGGCGCGCGGAAGAGGTGTCAAGCCAGGCGCAACCGGCACATTTTGTGCATCATGGCAGGCTGCCGTATACTGATGCGGCAGACGCGGTTCATCATGGGATGGAGCGCGGGCAGGGAAGGGACACGGCGGTATGCCGGAGATGTGGAACGCGAAGGACTGGCAGGAGCGTCGCCGCCTCATGCCGCCCGCGCCCGGCTCCGCGCGTCCTCCCGCCACCCCTTACGCGCGGCCCGCCCCCCGCAAGCGCCAGCGCCGCCCGCGCCGCCTGTTGAAGTTGCTGACGCTAGTGGCGCTGTGGCTCTGCATTCTGATCTGGCCAGCGCCACAGTTGGGCGCGTTCATCAACCAGCATCTCACGCATAACCCGCTGACATCGCTCATCAAGAAAACGGTCACTCAGCTTCCCGGCGGCATCGAGACGTTCGTGCCGAGCGACGGGCCGCACACCGTCTGGCAGGTTGGGCTGGCGGCGGATAGCGCGAGCGCCAACGCCACGGGGATGCGCGCGACGATCGCAACCCGGCTGCCGCAGCGGGTGAGCGCGAACACCTCGAATTACTATTGGGTCGGCTCGTACCTGAGCGATGGTAGCTTCATCCAGATTGGGTACTACGTGTCGGCGAGCGACCAGAGCCAGGCCGGCTGGTTCTACTGCGCGTTCCACCCGGATGGCAGCGCGGGTCCGTGCCAGTACGGCGCGGAAGGCTCGGCGGGCGATGACGGCGCGCGGCACGCGTATACACTGGAGACCGTCGCCGACACGTCAAACGGCCAGCCACAGTGGCGGGCGAGCATGGACGACACTCAGATCGGGGTGTTCGCCTGGACGGCGCGCGATACGGGGCAGTATACGCCGGACATCTACGCGGAGTCGGCGGGCTACTCGGCGCATGACAGTTCGAGCGTGCTGGGGCCGGTGGATTTCGCGGATGGGATCGAGTGGCGCGGGGCGGCGGGATCGGCGTATCAGCGGGCGGCGCATGTTGAGGTGATGTATAGCGCGACCAACATCTGCCCGCCCTACGGTGTTACGAGCGACGGCGGGCAGGGGGCGATGCTCGGCAGTGGGCTGGCCTGCCCGGATCGGTTCAGCCAGCTCTGGTGACAGGTGCGGCAGCTACCAGCCGCGCCGGGTGAGGGCGCCAGGCCGGCGGTTAAAACCGCGCCTGGAGGGCCTGCGGCCGCAAAGTCCGGCCAAGCCGGACTCAGAGCCGTCCGAACGGCTCGCGGGTAAGGCGTGATTGGTATTTCTCGGCAGCTACCAGCCGCGCCGGGTGAGGGCG
>DATEGV010000160.1:0-8491 GCA_035279925.1 Ktedonobacterales bacterium
ACAGCGGACCCTTCACGCAGGAATTCGGGATTGGAGACGACCGAGACACTGAGAGAGGTGTCGCGTAGGTGCTCGTGGAGAATGGCCGAGACCATATCGCCGCTGCCGACAGGCATCGTGCTTTTGTTGATGACGACCACATTGGCCTGAAGATTCCGCGCGATGGACCGAGCCGCCGCCTCGACATACTGCATATCCGCGCCGTTGCCGCCCGCGACGGTAGGTGTGGGCACCGCAATGAAGATGTAGTCCGCGCCCGCCACAGCGGCGGCATAGTCGGTGGTGAAACGCAGGCGGCCGGCGGCGGCGTTGCGTTGCACCATCGGTTCCAGCCCTGGCTCGTAGATCGGCATCTCGCCGGCGCGCAGCCGTTCGATCTTCTCAGCAACGATGTCCAGACAGGTGACGTTATTCCCAAGTTCGGCAAAGCACGTGCCCGTCACCAACCCCACGTATCCGGTACCTACGACGCAGATAGACTTCATCTCGCCTCAGCTCCTCAAACCCTCAGCACGGCCGGCTTGCCGTGGCTCGGCCACACAAGCGCGTCACTTCCCGGTCTTCTAGCAACGAAACATCACGCATTGTACCACGACTCTCCCGCGCCGCCAGCGCCCGGGTTGCGCTCTCCGTCTCATAGTACCCCGCGCATGTGCGCAACTGGGCCAAGCGCGGTTGTGATTGCGTTGCGATGTTCGGCGATCAGTCGGGCGCCTGCACGAATGGATTGCGCTGCCGCTCATCGCCAATGGTCGTCGCCTCGCCGTGACCAGGGTACACACGTAGTTCTGGGGCAAGCGGATAGAGGCGCGTGAGTATGCTCTCGTAGATCGCGTCCTCATCGCCACCGGGGAGATCGGTGCGACCGATGCCCCGACGAAAGAGCGTGTCACCAGAAATGACGAAACGCTCCGGCCAGAGGAGACTCACGCTGCCGGGCGTGTGACCGGGAGTGTGTATCACCGTCAGTCCGCCCGCGCCGAGGGGGATCATCATTCCTTCCACCAGCATGTGGTCCGGGGTGAGCAGCGGCTCCGCCAGCGCGTACCCAAAGGCCGCGCCCATCGCGCGCGCCTCGCGCCGGTACAGGTAGGCGTCATCGGCGTGGCTAAAGACAGGGACCGGCGCGGACAAGCCGGCCAGGACCTCCTCTGTGGCGCTGATGTGATCGAAGTGACCGTGTGTATGGATGATACTGACCACGTGGACTCCCAGCGCCCGCACCCGGCCCAGGATGCGCTCCGGCTCAGCGCCGGGATCAATCACCAGCGCGTCCAGACCATCAGGCGCCGTGATGATGTAACAGTTTGCGTCCAACGCTCCCACGACAATGCGCTCTACCGACGGTTCGCCACTCGACTGCCCCACGGATGTATCCTTTTCAACGGGAAGACTTGGGCGTATGCAATGCCAGGAGAGTGTACCACGGCGCGTCCGCGCGGACTTCCTGAGTACGCGCCGAGCCGGCGCCCATTCTCCCCGTGTTGACAACCCGTGACTGGTCGCCCCATAATGCCGAAGGAAAGCCACTCACCGCGCGCTTCGCGTCCCAGGAGGACAATACTCCATGCAGTTCCTCGGCCCATCTGGCCTCATCCATCTTCCGCTGGCGTTCTTCGTCCTCAATCTCGACCCGATTTTCCTGCACATCGGCCCGATCTCGATCCACTGGTACGGCTTGATGTACGTCGTCGCGATCAGTGTGGCGCTCTGGGTTCTCCTGCGCTATACGAAGCGGCTCGGCATTCACGAGAACCAGATCTGGGGCGTTTTCGTCTACGCGGCGATTGCGGGCCTCATCGGCGGCAGGCTGTATTACGTGATCCAACAACCAGATCTTGTGAGCCACTACCTGCTCGACCCGATCAACATTTTCTCTGTCTGGAATGGCGGCATGGCATTCTTCGGCGCGATATTCCTGGCCTCGCTGACGGTCTTCATCATGGCTCCGCGCTACGGCGTCAGCCGTTGGGTCGCGATTGACGGCGGCGCGATGTTCGCCGCCGTGGGCCAGATATTTGGGCGCGTGGGCAATGTCGTGAATGGCGACATTCTGGGGAAGGTCG
This sequence comes from Ktedonobacterales bacterium, assembly GCA_035279925.1. Lineage (GTDB taxonomy): Bacteria > Chloroflexota > Ktedonobacteria > Ktedonobacterales > JADMIN01 > DATEGV01. The sequence continues at coordinate 2,067 of DATEGV010000160.1, forward strand.
TCAGCGCGTCGCCGAATATTCCCGCAAGTGTCTGCGCCCACGCTCCCTGCCTCGCCTACGTCTCCGACCGCCACATCCTCCCCTGGGCCATCGTCTACCTCAACCCGCACGCCTTCGCGGCCACGCACATCGCATATCAGCCGGCGCCCGTCTACGAGATGGCGATGAACGTCATCATGCTGGCGATCCTCTGGCCGCTGCGCTTCTACCTGCCACGACTGAAGGCGGGCATCTTCTTCGTCTCCTATCTCGCCCTCTACGCCATCACCCAGTTCGTGGTGTTCTTCGCGCGCGGCAGTGAACCGTTTACGCCGTTCCTTGGCGTGAGCGGCCTCAAACAGGCCCAGTGGACGGCGATCATCGTCTTCATCTGCTGCTTCCCGCTAGCGGTCATCGTCTGGCGCCTCTCGTCCGGTTGGCCGTACTCGGCCGAGCATCCTTCACCTCTGCCTGATCGGTTCAAGGAGGCCGCGCAGCCCGAACCCGCGAGCCAGCAATCGCTCAAGAGTCAACTCATCCCCATCGCCCCCAGCGGTAAGGCGCTCGCGACTCCCGCCAGCTCGCTGCCGGAGGTTGAACTACCGCCATGGCATCCCACGCGCCCTGTCGGCGGGCAGCTCCGCAACCTGTTTGGCGAGCACTCACAAGCAGAGTAGCCACCGAGACATATCGCGTAGTCGGGGGTGACCATGAGCGGAGTTGGCCAGCGTGAGACGTGCCCTTTCTGCGCGAGGGGCGCGCTCGAAGTCGTCCTCATGGAGACGAGCAACCTCTATGTGCTCGTGGACAACGCGCCCCTCGTGGAGGGTCATCTGCTCATCGTTCCCAAGTTCCACTGGGCGTGCTATGGGGCCGTGCCGTCAACGTATGACGACGAGCTCGACGCGACCAAGCGCCGCGTCAGCGACTTTCTGGCCCAGACATACCGGTCAGCCTGTTTCTTTGAGCATGGCGTCTTCCGCCAGACCGTTTTTCATGCGCACCTCCACGCGTTTCCGCTCGGCGCGCGCGCCGTCACCCCCGAACTGGTCGCCGAGGCGACACACGCGGGCGGGGGCTCTGTCCGCGGGCAGGACGACATCCGTTCGTGGTACGCTGCCAACGGACAGTACTTCTACGTGGAACAGGCGAACAACGACGAGATTGAGCGGGTCGCGGCGCTCTTTCCCGCGGAGGAGGCGACCTACTTTCGAGTGCTGGGCCAGCTTTTGGCGGCGGGCGAACGCCGTCAGCCATTCCAGCCGCAGGCCGCGCGCCGCATGACGGCCGGCCCCCACATGCGCGCGGTCGCGGAGGCGTGGCGTCGGCATTCCGAGCGCGCGTGAGACGGATGTTTGCGCGCGTCACCCACGCTTCGGCATACTTGAATCGGAGATTTTCTACCAGTTGCCTCTACACCGGCGCGGAACAGAGCGGCGCTCTGGCTGTTTCGTCGCGAGGTGCGGCCAAGTTTGGCCAAGAGCGTCTGAGAGCGACTGGGAGTAGTGAAGAGGACGATCAATGACGATCAAAAAAGTTGGCGTTATCGGTGGCGGCCTGATGGGTAGCGGCATTGCGCAGACGGCCGCGCAGGCGGGCTACGATGTCGTGCTCGCCGAGGTCAATCAGGAGCTGTTGGACCGTGGTATGAAGCGGATCCACGGCGCCTGGGAGATGTTGCAAGGCAAGGGCAAGATCACACCGGCGCAGGTGGCTGAATATCGTGGCCGCGTTCGCGGCACGCTTGACCTCCAGGAGTTTAGCGACCGCGACCTCGTGATCGAAGCGATCATCGAGAATCTTGACGAGAAGAAGACGTTGTACCGGCGCCTGGATCAGATTGTTCCCGCCGGCGCGCTCCTCGCGAGCAACACGTCGTCCCTGCCGATCATCGAAATGGCCGCTGTTACGAGCCGGCAGGAGCGCGTCGCCGGCCTGCACTTCTTCAATCCCGCCCCCGTCATGAAGCTGGTCGAGATCGTGCAGACCATCTCCACAAGCGACGAAACGGTCGCCAGCCTGCGGGCATTCGCGGAGTCACTCGGGAAGACGCCCATCGTGGCCAAGGATACCGCCGGCTTCGTCGTCAACTTCCTCCTCATCCCGTATATGCTCTCGGCGGTGCGCATGTACGAGAACGGCCTGGCAACCAAAGAGGACATTGACACCGGCATGAAGCTTGGCTGCGGCTACCCGATGGGTCCGTTCACCCTGCTTGATTACGTTGGCCTGGACACGACGCTGTACGCCGCCGAGGCCATCTACAAAGAGTATCCTGATCCAGCCTACTCACCGCCTACGCTGCTGCGACGCATGGTCCAGGCCGGCCGCATGGGCATGAAAAGCGGCAAGGGCTTCTACGAGTACGCGGAGAAGCGCTAGTCAGCGGGCGCGGTCAAGCGCCAGATCGGAGACTCGGTATGCCAGTTCAGGACCGCGACATCGTCGTGCTCGAGGGGGCGCGCACGCCATTCGGCACGTTCATGGGGTCGCTCAAAGACATCTCGGCGATAGACCTTGGGACCATCGCCGCCAAAGCCGCGCTCAGTCGCTCCGGCGTAGACGCCAAAGACGTGGATCAGGTCGTCTTCGGTAATGTGTTGCAGACCAGTAAGGACGCCATCTACTGCGCCCGGCACATCGCGCTCAAAGCCGGGCTGCCCATCGAGACGCCGGCGCTCACGGTGAATCGTCTCTGCGGCTCAGGCTTGCAGGCGCTCGTGAACGGCGCGCAGTCGCTCATGTTGGGTGAGGGCTCTATCGCCCTGGTGGGCGGCGCGGAAAACATGACGCAGGCTCCGTTCGTGATTCGCGGCGCCCGCACGGGATTGTCGCTCGGCGAGCACCACCTGGAAGACTACCTCTGGGAGGCGCTGGTAGATAGCTACTGTGGCTGCGGGATGGCCAACACGGCTGAAAATCTGGCGGAGCAGTACGGGCTGGACCGGCAGACGATAGATGAGTATGCTCTGCGCAGCCAGGTCACGGCGCGCCACGCGGACGAGAAGGGATGGCTCGCCGAGGAGATCGTGCCCGTCACAGTGAAAGACCGCAAAGGCAGAGAGACGGTGATCGCGCACGATGAGGGGATTCGCGAGACGAGTCTTGACGCGCTCGCCAAGCTGCCCGCGCGTTTCAAGCGGGATGGCGTGGTCACAGCCGGCAACGCCAGCGGCATCAACGACGCCGGCGCGGCGCTGGTGTTGACGACCGGCGCGGTCGCGCGGGAGCGTGGACTGACGCCGACGGCGCGGCTCGTGTCCTGGGGAATCGTCGGGGTGGACCCAACCATCATGGGAATCGGACCTGCCCCGGCCATTCGCCAGGCGCTGAAACGCGCGGACCTGACGCTCGACCAGTTGGACCGCGTGGAGGTCAACGAAGCCTTCGCCGCGCAGTATCTTGCCGTCGAAAAGGAGCTTGGCCTCGACCGAGCGAAGACGAACGTCAATGGCGGCGCGATCTCGCTCGGCCATCCGCTGGCGGCAAGCGGCGCTCGGCTGGCGCTCACACTGATTCACGAGCTGCGGCGCAATGGCCTGCGATATGGCGCGGCCTCGCTCTGCATCGGTGGCGGCCAGGGCATCGCGGCCATTTTCGAGGCGCTATAGGCCATTTACTTCATGTGTAGCCCCCTCTCTCCTCGCGGGAGAGGGGGAGCCGCGCTGAGCCTCATGGAGACGATATGCGCCGCTTCCGGTTCGACGCCACAACCGGCCACGCCATCACACAATTCGGTAGCGAGCGGGCGGCAATTACGGGAATCCAACGGACAACCGCGCCGGTTCAGATTGCCTGCATGCATATCGGGGCGGGAGGCGTCGTCGGCTATCACCAGGCAACCACGCGGCAGCTGTTTCTCGTTGTGGCGGGCGACGGCTGGGTGACAGGCGCGGACCGCGTCCAGCACCCGCTCAGCGCCGGAGAAGCAGCGTTTTGGGACGCCGGGGAGTGGCACGAGTCGGGCTCTGTGAGCGGCATGACGGTCATTGTCATCGAGGGCAACGAGCTCGTGCCCGATCAGGCAATGCGCGCAACGCCGCTGGCGGAGTAAGAGACTACGCCCGCACCGCCGCTTCGAGCGCCGGTGTAAAGCGCGCGATAGCTTGCTCCACCGGCATGTTGAGCGTGCAGCCAGCGGCGCGCACGTGCCCGCCGCCGCCGAATCGCTGGCAGATCGCCGCCGCGTTGTATGGGTGCGCCGACCGCAAGCTCACCTTGGTCGCGCCGTTCTCCTGCTCTTTGAAGAGCGCGGCCAGCGCCACGCCTTCGATGTCCATGAGGTAGCTGGGCAGGCCGTCGTCCATATCGGAGGTTGCCCCCGCGGCGCGAAGTTGCTCCTGGGTGAGCGAGGCCCAGACGACACGTCCATCCATCGCCGTGCCAAGGGTGCGCAGCGTCTCCCCCCAGAGGCGCGCCTTCGCGAGCGGCTTCATTCGATACATCGGCTTCACGATATCCTGCGGCACGGCGCCGCACGCCACCAGATAGGCCCCGGCGGCGAGCGTGCGCGAGGTTGTCGCCTCGAACTCAAATGAGCGCGTATCCGTTATGACGCCCGCCAGCAAGCAGATGGCAGATTCCCGCCCTATCGGCACGCCCTGATGCGCCAGGAATACGGTGAGCAACTCCGCGGTTGCAGCCGCGACAGGATCAATGATATTCACCTTGCCGCAGCCGGACGACGAGATGTGATGGTCAATGTTGAGTGTCGTCGCGTTGTCAAAGAACATGTTGTATTGCTCATAGAGCCGGCCATAGCGGCTAAACTCACCGGCGTCGAGCGCGATGACCAGATCAAAGTCGAGATGCGGCAGCTCCGTGACGATACGCTCGCGGCCCGGCAGAAACGTGAACGACGCCGGTGACGGATCGGCGCATGCGACCGTACACACCTTACCCAGCGGTTCCAGCGCGTAGGCCAACCCCAGCGCGGAGCCGAGCGCGTCGGGGTCGGGGTGTTCGTGGGCAAGCAGCGCGATGGAGCGCGCGTCCTCGATGAGACGCCACGCCGCGCTCGCCAGCTTGTGGTCAATCGTCGCGCCGAGCAGAGAAGCGAGCGCCTGTTGTGACAAAAGTTCGCTCTGGCGCATAGTGGCGTTGTGGTCATTGGTCATAGCGCGTGATATACCTTCTCTCCAAACATGGAACGGCGGATGTCGTGGCGAGTCCCAAGTTCCGCTCACCGAGACATCCGTCGTCTTGTTACACGCTACTCGACCGACCCGTTAGGCAGTGGCGCACCGGTTTGTGGGGTTTTCGACAGCGCCGGCCGGCTCACTTTGTTGATGAGGTCCAGCACATGCGCACCATGCGCGATAGACTGGTCGAGGCGAAAGTGAATGTCCGGGGTGTAGCGAATGGTCAGTCGCTGGGCAAGCTCATGCCGCAGAAAGCCCGTCGCGTGATTCAGCCCACTGAGAGTCGCTTGCTGCTCCTCCTCGCTTCCCATCACGCTAACAAACACCTTGGCATGGCGAAGATCACCCGACAGATCAACGTCGGTGATGCTCGCAAAGCCGATACGCGGATCCTTCATGCGCGTACGAATCAGGTCGCTCAGCTCGTGCGCGATGACCTCGCCAAGCTGATCCTGACGCCAGTTTTTCGACATCTTTCACCTCCGGGGGTTCCGAGCCGGGCGTAATCAACACGTCCGCCTCCCATGAGCGGAGGCACGCGAGCGCGTTCCCAAACGATCCTCCGCCTCTATGTAGTATATCCGGCGCGCGGTCCGCTCGTCGGGAGAAACCACACGAAAAGACGGTGACCCCGATGCGTATCGAGATCACCGCCGTGTCTCACGAGGTGAGGCGTGGCAAAAAACCGCTAGACACGCACCATACTGTACGTCTCAATGATATCACCGGTCTGGATGTCGTTGAAATCCTCCAGCAGGATGCCGCACTCGTACCCCTGGCTGACCTCGCGGACGTCGTCCTTGCCACGGCGTAGCGACTCGATCAGGCCGCTGAAGACGACCTTGCCGCCACGCTGGAGCCGCACCTGCGCTGAGCGGGTCAGCTTGCCGTCGGTGATCTTGCAGCCCGCGATCTGTCGCCGGCCCGCCTTGAAGACCTGTAGCACCTCAGCGTGGCCGTCCACCTGCTCCCGATAGACCGGCTCCAACAGCCCCTTGAGGGCCGCGTCAATGTCGTCCATCAGCTTGTAGATGACGGTGTAGGTGCGGATGTCAACGCCCTCATTGCTCGCGACGCGCTGCGCTGGGCCGTCCACCTTCACGTTGAACGCGATGATGATGGCCTTCGAGGTCGCCGCCAGATGCACGTCTGTCTCGCTCACATTGCCGATGCCATCGTGAATCAGGCGCACCTTCATCGTTTCGTCGCCGGCGCGCGAGAGCGTATGCTTGATGGCCTCGGCGGAGCCTTGCACATCCGCCTTCACCACCAGATTCAGCTCCTTCACCTTGCCCTCTTGCATCT
>DATEGV010000161.1:0-13748 GCA_035279925.1 Ktedonobacterales bacterium
AGCGTGCAGACCGTAGTCAATCAGCGGGAGGATGTAGGGGTGTTGCAGGCCGGCGACGCGGGCGGCTTCCTGCTCCAGGCGCGCGGCATAGTAGGCGTTCGCGTCGGGCGTCTGCGCTGTGGGCACGGCGAGAACACGCACCAGGCAGGTTGCGTTGTTCTCCAGATTGCGGGCGGTAAATAGCGGACCAAGCTCGTTCTGCCCAAGCCCCTGTTCGAGCCGGTAGCGTCCAACGGTTGCGCCGATCCAGCGCGAATACGGCGAGCGTTCCAGCATGTTCCGCCCCTCCACCCCACCCGTGCGCTCCACCTGAGCGTGCTCGTTCGAGTCCGCTCCTACGTCTGCCCGCTGCACGTACAATACGCCGCGACGTTTCACCCACCCGCCGGTGACACGCCGGATTGTATGGCAACACGGCACGCTCGTCAATCTCTTGGAGACCTCCTGGGGAGGGTTTGCGAAGACGGCCGCGACATGTGTGACTCAAAGTCGCGCCGAACCGTGTTGACCACTTCCTTGATGCCATGTCTCCACACATCCGACGACCCGCGCGTGGTGTACCAAGAAACAGCGAAGGCCGCGTCCAAACGGGCGCTCGCTCCCAACTCCCCGCCCCCCTGTTCTATCTCCTCCTCAGAGCAGGGGGGTCTCTCTGTCACAAACCCGGATTCGGAGCGGGCTGCGATGTGCGCTGGTCATTTATGGCCGCATGGGTGCGCGCAAACGTGTCATCACAGCCGCTCGATGATCGTCGCGGTGCCAATGCCGCCGCCGCAGCACATCGTCTCCAGCCCGTAGCGGCCGCCTGTGCGCTCCAGCTCGTGCAGCAGTGTGACCATCAGCCGCGCGCCGGAGGCTCCCAACGGGTGGCCGAGCGCGATGGCGCCGCCGTTGACGTTGACGCGCTCCATATTGGGGTGCAGCTCGCGCTCCCACGCCAGCACGACGGAGGCGAACGCCTCATTGACCTCGATCACACTCATGTCGTCGAGCGCGAGGCCCGCCTTCGCCAGCACGGCTTTGGTCGCGGGAATCGGGCCGGTCAGCATGGTGACCGGGTCCACCCCCACCACCTTGCGCGCGACGATGCGAGCGCGCGGACGCAGCCCAAGCTCGGCCGCCTTCTCCGGCGTCATCAGCAGAACCGCCGCCGCGCCGTCGCTGATCTGGCTGCTGCTGCCCGCTGTGATCTTGCCATCCGCCTTGAAGGGCGGCTGCAACGTCGCCAGCCGTTCCAGCGTTGTGTCGCGGCGAACGCCCTCGTCCCTGGCGAAGACCGACCCATCGGCCAGCGGCAGCGCCATCACCTCGCGGTCGAAACGTCCCTCGTCCTGCGCGGCGGCCGCGCGCTGGTGGCTGCGCAGCCCGTAGCGGTCAAGCTCCTCGCGGCTGATGTTCCACTGGTCCGCGATCATCTCCGCCGAGACGCCCTGATGCGCCATCGGGTAGAGTTCCATCAGCGATGGTGGGAAGGGATAGCCGCCAACCGAGGACGACGTGCCGATGGGCAGCCGCGACATATTCTCCACGCCCGCGCCGATGGTAATGTCGCAGTCGCCCGAGGCGATCAGATTCGCGGCGAAGTGGATGGCCTGCTGGCCGGAGCCGCACTGCCGGTCCACCGTCGTCGCGGGAACCTCGATGGGGAAGCCCGCCTGCAAGACGGCGTTGCGCGCGACATTGACGCTCTGCTCGCCGACCTGGCTGACGCAGCCGAAGACGACATCCTCCACGAGGGCGGGATCGAGCCGCGCGCGGCTGGTCAGCTCGCGCAGGGTCATCGCGGCAAGCACCACGGGATGGACATCTTTGAGAGCGCCATTGCGCCGCCCAATCGGCGTCCGCACGGCTTCGACAATTACGACCTCGCGCATGGCTGTGCCTCCACTTCGAGCGCAACGATTCATTGCCGGCATTATACGCCCGCCACCCCACCGTCCGGGTGTAGCTGGCAAACAAACCACCAGCGACTCTGTCCCAACCAGCGAGCGAATCGCCGATGGTCCCGTGGATGAACGGCAGCTAGCCAGCGCGTCTCGCCTCTTGTATACTCGTGGCGCGCCGCTGATGCGTTCTCCGCGAGAAATATGAGGATACCACGAGGATTCCACTATGAACTGTCCACATTGCGGCCTGAACCTTGAAGGAATCACCGCGGCGACATGCCCCCGCTGCGGGCAGCCCATCGCCGTGAATTCGAACGGCGCGCCGGTCCCGCCACCGCCGCCCGCCAGGCGCAGGTCAAGTCGCTCCAAGGTCAGGCTCGTGTCCACCCTGGTCGTCATCGTGGGTCTGGGCGTCCTCTTCGTGAGGGGCGCGCTCGGCAACCGGGTCACGCAGTCTCCCCTGCCCGGCGTGACGGCGACCGTCACCGGCAAATGGCTGTATCGCGAGACGTTCACATCGAGCACCGACACCATGCCCACGGGCGGCGGTTGCAACTTTGCCGACGGTGGATATCAGATGCAGGGCGCTAACTGCTATCCTGGTCTGGGCGGCCTCTCGAATGGCACGGTCACGGTGCAGGTCAAGCAAACCAGTGGCGACACTCAAGGCGGATACGGTATCGTTTTCCGTCGCGTAAGTATGGGCAACAACTACCTCTTCTTCATCAGCGGCGCTGGCACATGGACAGCGGAAAAGTGCGTGAAGACCCAATGCGCGGAGATAGGTGTCCCCGGGCAGAGCCAGGCGATCCAGACCGGACTCAATACCGTCAATACGTTGCAGGTGCATATGACCGGCTCGCATTTCGACTTCCTGGTGAACGGCGTCACGGTCGGCTCCGCGGACGACTCGACGTTCACATCAGGCAAAGTCGGTTTGGGGGTTGAGACCGGCATCGTCTGCGTCTTCAACAACATGGAAGTCACGATCTAAGGGTGGAGTGTTGAGTATGCAGTGCCCGAGTTGTGGCCTGGGTCTGGCGGGAGTGACATTGGCGCGCTGTCCTCGCTGCGGGCAGCCGATCCTGAAACCGGAGGCGCCGCCGGAGGAGCCGGCCGCGACCGAGGCTCCCGCGCCTCGCGTGTATCCGCCGCTGACGCCGCTGGCCACCATGCGCCCGCGCTGGTATAACCGAAGCCGTCTCCTGGCGGCTGCGCTGGCCGGTCTGCTGGTCGTCGTCTGCGCGGTCTCGTGCGGTGCGCTTTATCTCATCAACACCAAGAGTAAACCGGCAACGCTCCAGCCGTTGCCCGGCGTCACCGCGACCCTGCACGGCACGCTCACGTACGAGAATACGTTCACGTCCGGGGTGGACAACTGGGCGGAAACCTCCAACTGCCACATTCGCCGCGACGGCTACCACGTCAGCAACGGATATGTCTGCTGGGCGCCCGTACGGAACGTGTTCGATGTGGATGTCTACGTGCGGGTGAAGCTCGTCAGCGCCCCCGCCACACGCATCGTCGGCGTCGTATTTCGCGGCTTCGACGCCAAGAACTTCTACTCGTTCGGTGTCAACGCGAATGGCGACTGGGCCGCGATCACATGCGCGAACTCGACGTGTACGCCATTGGCGGGCTTCCAGCGCGATACGGCGGTGCAGGCGGGGCTAGGCGCGACGAACGCGCTGGAGGTAGAGGTGACCGGCACGAGCTTCACGTTCTACGTCAATGGCGTGAAGGTGGGTGAGGCCGACGACTCCTCCGTGGGCAACGGCATGGTCGGCCTTTACGCGGAGCAAGGGGCCGAGGCGTCGTTCACGAATCTGATGATCGCGCAGCCTAACGGCGGCAATTAGGGGGCCGGCGAAAGAATTCGCGCCTGGAGGGCCTCGCTGCGCTCCCCAAAACCTACCCTTGAGAGGGTAAGGCCCACACTCTACGGCGCCGGAATGGTCTGCCAATACGACGCGAGCCACTTGCCGGACTCTTTGCTGCTGGCGAGCGTATTCCCCGCCCAGGACGAGTTCGACGACCAGTTCGGCTGCTGCTCGCGCGGGGTGAAGGGGATGTCGCCATTCCAGAAGACGCCCGCGAACCACGGTGTTCCCTTGAACGTCATCACCAACGCCTCCATGTCGTTGAGCTGCTCGTCCTGGCTGATCGCCGCGCCCGTCAGATCGTTAGTCGGATTGTTCCCGCCCGCCAGCGACAGATAGCCCGCCGAGGTGAAGATCAACGGGCGGCTATAGGTGTCCGCGACTTTTTCGAGACGGTTGTAGATGTTGCCCTCGCCGGCCAGACCAGTTCCCTGGCCCTGCCACGCCTGTTCGAGCGTGTGCACGTCGGGAACGATCTGCTTGGCGAGCAGGGGGAAGCCGGCGTCCACGCCGATGTAGCTCAGCGCGTTCCACCACGTGATCCCCTCGAACTCCGGCGTCGTCGCGTTGCTGCTGGAGTCCGCCGGCGCCGCCGCCCAGCTTGCCGTGTAGATCAGCTTACCGGAGTAGTTCCCGCCTGTCTCCGACGTGTGCCCCGCCTTCTTGGTGACGAGCGACTGATAGCTGGCGTGCTGAATGGCATAGACGACATGCCGCCACTCGCAGTCGCGCCGCCCCAGACACGAGCGCGACTCGCCCGGCGGAATATCAATCCCCTGCGTGTCGTTCTTCGCGGAGGTCTGGTCCGTGTCGTAGGACATGCTGGCCAGATCGTCGCCGATGATGAAGTAAGGTAGCTTGTGCTTCGCAGAGAGCTGCGCGAAGTGGACGGCAAAGTCCGTATAGGTGTTGAACCAGGTATGCTCCAGGTCGTAGATCGAACCGTAACCCAGCGCCTGGTTGCCCGCCACTCCCGCCCAGAGCGAGCCGACGTAGCCTGGCCCGTCGTCGCCCGCCGTGTCGAACTGATGCACTTCCAATTGCAGGATCGGCGTCAGGCCCGCCTTCTGCGCGTCGGTGATCGCCTTCTCGTAGTCACTGTCGGCCAGCGTATCCACATTGGCGCCGTCGCTGACGTGCCAGTACAGCGGCGAGTTGTTGCGCTCCGGCATGTCCGCGATCACCGGGATGATGACCGCGTTCATATGGAAGTTCTGCGCCTCGAACTGCATGTTAGCGGATGAGGCGGGCGTGGTGTAGCCGCCTTGCAGGTTTTGCGATTGGTAGGTCTGGCTGTCCTGGCGGCTCCAACTGTAGACGAACCCCTGGAAGCCGCCGCCGGTCGCGCCCGCGTCACCACCGCCCGCCTGCGCCTGGAATCCTGGCGCCAGAAAGAGCATGCGCGGCAACAGAAAGTTGCCGGCCAGCAACGTGATGATCAGCATCGGCACGGCCACCAGCGCGCCCAGCCGCAGCGCCCTCAGGTCGGGTGGGCGAGCGCCCGGAGCGGGGATGGGCGACGTGCCGGGCAGAAGCGGCGCGGGCGAAAGGGGCATCCAGTGGTTCTCCTGACTTATGCGGGGAAGGCGAGCTTCCGATACTTCTCAGTCGTTTCGTACCAGGCTTCCTCAGAGAGGCCCAGCCGGTCGCGCAGCTCCTCGAAGCTGACGCCCGCGCGTAGCTGGCGAACGGCGTAGATATCGCGCAGCAACTGCAACGTGACGCGCTTCTCGATGCCGGCGCGCTTGACGGCGGCGGCGAGCACGTAGTTCATGTTGCGGTCCGTGCATTCAAACACATGCTCGCGGGGCAGGTACTTCTCACAGTACCGCGTGTAGAGCGGCGTCCATTCGGCGGGCAGCGGCATGCGTCGCTCGCGGCGGCGCTTGGCCTGGCCGGGGAAGTGTACCTCGACGATGGGACGCTCCGGGTCGGCGAGGTCCACATCGCGCAGGCGCAGGCCCATGACTTCTTCTTTCTTCAGCCCCGCGCACAGCAGCAGCATGACCAGCAGGTGGCAGCGCACATCCTCCGTCGCGGCGGCTTCCAGCCGGGCCACCTCGTCCTCGAAGAGCAGCTCCGGCAGCGGCGGCGAGGGCCGCGTGAGCGCGATGGTCGCGGCGGGGTCGCGCGGGATGGCGGACTCCGCGACGAGCCAGGCGCAGAAGTTCTTGAGGAACGTCACCCGGCGCGCCATCGTCTTGGGGGCCGGCGGCTCCGCGCGGTCAAACTTGAGATGGCCGAGCCAGCGGGTGAGGTCTTCGCGGCTGATGGCGCGGACCTGGGTGTCGCGGCCGAGGAAGTGAGCGAGCAGGCGCAGATCGGAGAGGAAGCAGGTGACGGTATAGACCGAATGATCGGTCCGGCGCAGGTGCTCCGCGTAGGGCAGCGCGCAGGCGCCGAGGGTGGAGGCGGCGGTGATGGTTGGGATCGCTACGACGGGCGCGTGGTCGTCCCGGCCCACCGGCGCAAGGCTCTCTGGGAAGAACAGGCTAGGCTGCTCGGCGAGTTCGTGTTGCCGCTCATGGGATTGTGGCATGCTCCGTCTCGACGCCTCGCGAATCCTGTGCGCACCCGCATCCGCGCCCCGCTGGACGGGCGGCAAGCGCATCCATTTCACCCAGCCCAGTATGGGCTATTGTGCGCCCGTTTGCAAGCGCGTATGCCCCGCATCGGCTATACTGGGCGCGGCGCTAGCCAGTAGACCTCACCCCCCGGCCCCCTTTCCCACGAGGAGAGGGGGAGGTGGAGCCTCAACTCCGAGGCCGAGGCCTCGTCTGTCGGGCTGGCTGCACAGGGAGTATGTCCGGCTCTAAGGAGGATCCAGCGCGTGCCCACTACCGATACGGCCATCCAGGCCACCGATGTTCTTGCCGCCATCGCCTTTCCTGAGACGCTGGAACCCGAGTCCGTGGCGCGCACCCTCGCCAAGGAACTCACCATCAAGCCGACGCAGGCCCTGCGCACGCTAGAGCTGCTGGACGACGGCAACACTGTGCCGTTCATCGCGCGCTACCGCAAGGAGATGACCGGCAATCTGGACGAGGTGCAGATTCAGGCGGTCGCGGACCGGGCAGAGGCGCTGCGCGGGCTGCACGCGCGCAAACGTGACGTGCTGCGGCTGATCGCGGAGCAGGGCAAGCTCACCGCCGAGCTTGGCGCGGCGATCGTCGGCGCGGCGACCACGCAGGCCGTGGAGGACCTGTATCTCCCGTACCGTCCGAAGCGCAAGACACGGGCGAGTGTGGCGCGCGAACGCGGCCTGCAACCGCTGGCCGATCTGATCCTGAAACAGGAACGCGGCGCGGCGAGCGCGGAAGAGGCGGCGCAGGCGTTCGTCAACGCGGAGCTTGGCGTCGAGTCGGCGACGGCAGCGCTGGCCGGGGCGCGCGATATCTGCGCCGAGACGATCATGGAGGACGCCGCCGTGCGTGGCGACGCGCGCGTGCTCTTCTTCCGCGAGGGATCGGTAAAGACGCGACTCACCATTGACCCGGAGCAGGTGGCCGAGAAGGATCCCAAGGGCGTCTATCGCCTGTACTACGATTTCAGCGAGCCGGTCAGTCGGCTCGTGCCGCATCGGACGCTGGCGTTGAACCGGGCCGAGCGTGAGGACGTGATTCGCGTGGCCGTGGAGGAGCCATTCGAGCGCGTCGAGCCGAGCATCCACAACCGCTACCAGCCCAATCCGCGATCACCGTTCGCGGAGGAGCTGCGCGCGGCCATCGCGGACGGCTACCGCCGGCTACTGGCGCCCGCGCTCGAACGCGAGGTGCGCGCCGAGTTGACGCGCCAGGCCGAGGAGCACGCGATCAACGTCTTCGCGACGAACGTGCGCAACCTGCTGCTCCAGCCGCCGCTGCGCGATATGGCGGTGCTGGGCCTCGATCCCGGCTACCGTACCGGCTGCAAAGTCACCATCGTGGACGTTCACGGCAACTACGTCGAGTCCACCACGATCTACCCGCATCCCCCCACATCCCGCTGGGAGGACGCGAAGGCGACGCTGAAGACGCTGATCGCCCGGCACAACATCGGCGTAATGGCCATCGGCAACGGCACGGCCTCCCGCGAGACGGAGCAGCTTGCCGCCGAAGTGATCCGCGAGCTTGAGAAGGCTGGGCGCCCGGCAGGGTCCCTCGGCTATGTCATGGTCAACGAAGCCGGAGCCTCCATCTACTCGGCGTCTGAGGTCGCGCGCCAGGAGTTTCCGACGCTGGACGCGACACAGCGCGGCACGATCTCGATTGCGCGCCGGCTGCAAGATCCCCTGGCCGAGCTTGTCAAGATTGATCCGAAAGCGGTGGGTGTTGGCCTCTACCAGCACGATGTGGATCAAAAGGCGCTCTCGGAGTCGCTGGATCGCGTGGTCACGTCCTGCGTGAACTATGCCGGCGTGGATGTGAACGTGGCCTCGTCCCAACTGCTGCGCTACGTCTCCGGCGTCAGCGCGCGGGTCGCGGAGAATATCGTCAGCTACCGTCAAGAGCACGGCCCCTTCGCCTCGCGCGCGCAGCTTCACAAGGTCGCGGGCCTGGGACCGACGACGTTTGTGCAGGCGGCGGGATTCTTGAAGGTCGGCAACGGCGCCGAGCCGCTGGACAACACATTCATCCACCCGGAGAGCTACGCCGTCGCGCGCGCGGTCCTGAAGAAGCTGCCGGAGGGGGAGCGCGTCTCCGAGCGGGTGAAGACCTGGCGCCTGCTCGCCAGCATGAACACGCGCGGCGGCGGAAAGAACGCGGCGGTGGCAACCCTCGCGAAGGAGCTTGAGGTGGGCGAGCCGACGCTGGCGGATATCCTGGAGAACCTTGAGAAGCCCGGCCTCGACCCACGCGACGCGCTGCCCGCGCCGATCCTGCGCCACGACGTGCTCAAGCTCGAAGACCTGCGCGAAGGCATGGTCCTGAACGGGACGGTGCGCAACGTCGTGGACTTCGGCGCGTTTGTGGACATCGGCGTGAAGCAGGACGGCCTGGTCCACGTCTCGGAGCTGGCTGATCGCTTCGTGCGCGACCCGCTCACGGTCGTCGCCGTCGGCCAGGTGGTGCGGGTGCGCGTCGTCGGGGTGGACGCGGCGCGCGGACGGGTGCAGCTAAGCATGCGCGGCGTAACATCATGAGACGTTCGCTTGCACCTTCGTCTTCGAACCACGAAGTTGCGCAGTAATTTGGCGTCTATCGACAAGCGAGGCCGTGACTCCAATTGCCCATCCTGACTCTTACAGCAGGTAGCTCAAAAGGTCACGCCACTCATCAGGGCCGCTTGCTTCCCAGACGAGTCTCAGCACCTCAATGGCTTCAGCTATAGGTCGCGTCTGGTGGAGCAGAAATATGCCCGGTGTATGATGACCGCTCGCCAGATACTCCGCAAAGTGCGTAGGCATCGTTCGGTAGTCGTGACTGACCAAAATGCGACCCAATGATGCCGCTAGTGTCAGTACGTCGGGATCTGGTAGACTCCGCAATTGCGCCGATTCGCCTGTCTGAAAGTCAATGAGCGGTTGTTGTCTAATGAGCCCTCGGACAATCAAAATATTGAAGTTGGCGTCGCCCAGGAACCGGATGCGTTCCTTCATGGTCGCTACTGCGCCGGAGATTGCGGGGTCTGCTGCAATTGCGTATTCATGAGCCGCTGGCGGAGCGCACGATAACGCAAAGGATCGGCAGCCTCCGCGGCCAGTCGCTGCGCCTCATATTGCGCCACGCCGAGACTGACTTGCTGATCTACTTCCTCGCGGTGATCCAAATAATAGGCGATTGCGCCGTACACCTCAGAGAGCGTGAGCGTCGAGTACGCCTCCCGGATCTCTTCCGCGCTCTGCCCTTCGCGCCACAACCAGACAAGTGACTCCAACGGGACGCGACTCCCACGCACGTAGGTGACGCCTTCACGGTCTTCAGTGTACGTGTCGCTCACGGTGAATCCCCTTCCCTACCTGACTCAATGCGCGCCAACTATCCACACTGTATCACTTTCGCGCGCGGTCGGGTGCAGCTGAGTATGCGCGGCGTGGAGGGGTAGGTCGCGTCATCGCGTGACTCTGCGTTCCCTCCATGTGACTCTGGCTACCCGTTCCCGCATCTCTCCTCTCCGGGGCTGGCGTGCGGCGGCTGACTCGTGTACACTGGTCCCACGGCGCGACGCCAAGCGCACGCTTCACGTGAATGGCGTTGGCCCGCTACCCGTCCTGTGCGCCGGCCATTGATGGCCGCGAGGGAACGTGTTATCAGACGGAAGAGGTGGGGATGGTGGAAGGCTCGGTCATCAAGCGGAAGATCAACATTCTCCTGCTGGGCATCCCCCTGGTGCTGTTCTACGGCCCACTCACCACGCGCTTCGACAGCCAGCTGAATGGATTGGGCGCCCGGCGCGACACCGTCGTCAGCGCGATCATCTTCGTGCTGGCCGGCCTCAGCCTCATCCCGCTCGCTGGCTTCGTCGAGAGCGCCGTCGAGGAGCTTGCGGAGCTGCTCGGGCCGTTCATCGGTGGCCTGCTGCATACTACGTTCGGTAATGTCGCCGAACTGACGATTGGCCTCTCGCTCCTGCTCTTTGGCGGCGCTTCCGGTCCCACCATCGTCCTCGGCTCCATCGCCGGCGTCATCATCCGCAACTCGCTGCTGGGCCTGGGGCTGGCGACGATTCTGGGCAGCCTGCGCAACGGCAAGATGAAGTTCAACGCGGAGAACGCTAGCGAATATTCGACAGTCTTCGCACTCGCTGTCATCGGGCTGAGCCTGCCGACCATCGCTAGCATGGTCTTTGGCGGGCCAAACCACGAGCGCGGAGCCACCGAGACGCACCAGCTCACCATTCTGAGCCTCGCGCTGGCCATCGTGCTCGTCCTGAGCTACATCGCCTACCTCGCGTTTGCCGTCTTCCGCGTGCAGGAAGGCTACAACCTCGTCGAGAAGCGGCTGCTCAAGCGCACGGCCAAGAAGCAGGCGCGCATAGAGCGCCGGGAGCGCCGTCGCTCGCCGCTGTTTGCGTCGCAGCCGGACACGCAGGCGCTGTTCCGTGAGGAGCGCGAACAGGCGGAGGAACGCTTCGAGCGCGGATCGGCTCCCGTCGCCGTGGCGGAGCGCGAACCGGCGGCCGCATCCCCCACGCCGGAGCGCAAGCGCATCTACGCGAAGGCCGGCAAGCTGGAGGCGAAGCGCGCAAAGCGTGAGGAGTCCGGGGAGGAAGGCATCCTCGCCGGCCATCGAGTGCTGCGTGGCCTCATCGCCGCGCTCGTGCTGGCGGTAGCGACGGCCGGGGTCGCCTCGATGTCGGAGGCGTTCGCCAAACAAGTCGAGCGGCTGCTGGGGGATAACCCGCAGTTCAAGCCGTACGAGTTCTTTCTCGGTCTGATTCTGATTCCGGTGCTCGCCGGCATCGTCGAGCTCTATGGCTCCATCGAGACCGCGCGCGGCAATCGCATGGAGATCACGATGGCCGTCACCGCCGGCGCCTCGATCCAGATGATTCTGCTGGTCGTGCCGATCCTGGTGATCGTCGGCTACATCGCCGGTCCGGCGCACACCCTCGCGCTGGTCTTCCAGCCGCTGCACATCATCATCTTCGGCGCGTCCACCTTCATCTACATGCTGCTGAGCCGCGACGGTGAGTCCACCTGGCTGGAGGGCGCGCAACTCTGCACGCTCTGGCTGCTAGTCGCCGTCACCGCCCTGTTCCTACATCCCTCGCTGTGATATGTTGGCCCACTCGCTTCTGGCTCCCCCTTCCCGCATGGGCGGGAAGGGGGCTGGGGGGTTAGGTCCGCACGCAGCCGGCGCCAGAGACGCGAGGGCTGCGGGGTGAGGTTCCGTTTCTGGCTCCCCCTCTCCTCGCGGGAGAGGGGGCTGGGGGGTGAGGTCTGCGCTATGACGGCTGCTGCCCCTCCGGCTCCAGTCTCGTCATCGCGCCGGGAGCCATCCCACCGGGCGCCGTCTGGTCCGAGGGCGAGGTGCCCTGCCAGTGCGCCTTCATCGCCTGCTCGCGCGTGACGACCAGGTGGACGCCGCTCTCGTCAATATGGCCGAGATCCGCCGGCGTCACCAGATAGTCCTCGCCGCCGTCCGCTCCCTGCACCAGCAGACCGTCGCGCTGGCGATCTTTGACCGTGCCCAGGCGGACGCCGTCCGAGGTCGTCACGGCGGTCCCATCCGCGACATTGGACCACTGCGGGTCCAGCGGATCGCGGGCTGTATCATCCATGGTCATGGCGTGTATCCTCCCTTGTCCACCTCCCGCGCATCAGCGGCCGGGTCGTCCGGCGCGAGAGGGAGATGGCGATGTGACACGCCTTGCAATCCGCATGCCGAGATGCGCCGCGCGACTTCTGGCTACTCTGGGTCGCCGTTCGCCGGCTCCCGCTCGACGGGCGTGCGCGCCAGGCCAAGCTGCGCGCGGTCGTCATTCGTCGCGTGGCCCTCGATGAGCGCGTCCAGCGCGGCGACGAGCGCGGGATCGCCCTGCCGCTCCGCCGCCGGACCCGTCTGCGAGATCCACATCAACAGCTCGTGGCGGCCCTTGAAGCTGCCGCGCACCTCTTCCAGGGCGAAACTGCCGGGCAATTTGTATGTGCCGGAGGCGCTGGCCTCGTTCTCCTCAGCCTCCCACTCGGCGCGTTCACTCGCCAGCACCGCGAGCACCTCATCCATCGCGGCTCGCCAGCCGCGCAGAAAAGCCTCACGTTCCTGTTGCGTCGCCATCGCATTCTCCCTCGCGCTACTCGTCGTGACGGCAGCCGCCCGTCTCCACACGGTCTCCACATGCCGGCGCCGCGTCCTCAGCGTACCAGATGCGCGCTACAGGCGCCAGCGTTTCCCGGCGGTCGCTACCGGAGGCGCTCACACGCGATAGAATGGAGCAGTGTCCAGTCCTCGTATTGAGCCAGTTGTTGTTCCAGTGGCGCCGTGGAGTACAGCATGACCGTGGAGACGCAGCCATCCCTCGCCGCCGGCGTCACCTTCGCGTGGCGTGGTCGCGATATCGCGCTGCTGCCGCCACCGGAGATCGCCGCGCTGGCCGACGAAGCTGCGCTGGACGCCCTCTTCGGAACCAAGCGGGTGGACGGCGCGCTGACCTTGCTGACGCGCGACCGGCGCGGCGCGTTCTTCCGGCTGCGCCCACGCGACTTCACCCGCGTCAAAGCCGCCGTCGTCGCGCACGCCGCCTACCCCGTCACGGTCGCCTTCACCGAGGTACCGCTGCTGCCAGAGCCGCTTACCTCGGCGATCACCGCGCGTCCGTACCAGGAAGAGGCGCTCTGCGCGTGGCGGGCCGCCGGCTTCCGGGGCGTCGTCGCGCTGCCGACCGGGGCCGGCAAGACGATCATCGGCGCGCTGGCCATCGCGGACCTCGAGATGTGGACGCTGGTGATCGTGCCGACCATCGAGCTGCTTGGCCAGTGGCGCGACGCGCTGATCGCAGCGCTGGGCTGCCCGGCGGAGGCCATCGGCGTCTTCGGCGGCGGCGACCACGAGACGCGCCCGATCACCATCACGACCTACGAGTCCGCCCAGCGACGCCCGGACCTGCTCCGGCCCTTTGGCCTGCTGATCTTCGACGAGTGCCACCACCTGCCCGCGCCGACGTACCGCCAGATCGCGGATGGCGCCGTCGCCGCGCACCGCCTGGGGCTGAGCGCCACTCCGGAGCGCGCCGATCTCGAGCATCTCGCGCTCGAACAGCTTATCGGCCCCATCGTCTACCGCCGCGAGCCGGAGGAGCTTGCCGCCCGGCGTTACCTCGCCGAATACGAGGAGCGGCTCATGCCGATCGCGCTGGAGGAGGCCGAGCGCGACCAGTATGAGCGGGCGCGCGGCGTCTACCGGGACTACCTGCGGCGACGGCGCATCGCCATCACCTCGCCCGCCGACTTCCAGCGTAAAGTGCTCTGGGCGGGCGCGCGTGATCCGGAGGCGCGGGCCGCCATGCTGGCCTGGCGTGAGGCGCGCTCGCTCGCCCTCAACGCGCCCGCCAAGCTGGCGAT
>DATEGV010000162.1:0-3759 GCA_035279925.1 Ktedonobacterales bacterium
AATGGGCCGATATGACCCCTTTCTTCAACAAGTTTGGTGACAAGCTGCCGGTGGCCATCCGCGAGGAGCACGCGAACCTGAAGCGACGTCTGGGATAGGTAATCCTCATCCCACGTGTTCTCACACGTGGGCCAGCTTCGCTGGGTTCGCGATGACCTGCACGGACTGAATCCGATCACCCTCAGCCACGACGGAAAGCACGAGGTACGGCTGGCCACCGACCCGAATGACGATGGCCGGCTGCCCGTTCACGCTGGCCACCTCCACCGCATAGTCTGGTGGCAAGAAGCGGAGCGATCCGACGGCGAAGCGCGCGACAGCCAGCCGCCCGGAGATCGGTCGGGTCGCCGCGCCGCGAACCCGGCCACCGCCGTCCGCCCAGAGCGTCACATCCTCCGCCAGCATGCTCACCAGACCGTCCAGATCGCCGTCTTGCGTTGCCTGGATGAACCGAGTGAGCATCTGTCGGTGCGCTTCAACGGAGGCGGGGAAGCGTGGCCGGCGGTCGGCGAGATGCTTCTTCGCCCGGCTGAACGACTGGCGGCAGGCCACCTCGCTCTTGCCAAGCATCGTGGCGATCTCATCGTACTCGTAGTCAAAAACCTCGCGCAGCAGAAAAACCGCTCGCTCGACCGGCTGAAGCTCCTCCAGCAGCATCATGAAAGCCAGGGAGAGCGACTCATATTCCTCTACCCGCTCCTCCGGGCTCGCCGCGACTATGGCCTCGTCGGTGCGAACCGGCTCGGGCAACCAGGGGCCAAGGTAGGTGTCACGCGAGCGGCGAGCCAGATGCAGTTGATCGAGGCACAGGCGAGTTAAAATCGTCGCCAGATAGGCTTTCAGGGAGACGATGGTCTCGGGCATCGCGGCTTGATAGCGCAGGAACGTTTCCTGCACCATGTCCTCGGCGTCCATCGCGCTACCGAGCATGCGGTAGGCGATGGAGAACAGGTAGGCGCGGTAGGATTCAAAGGTCTCCGCCATCGTGGGCCTCACTTGCCGCGTGGTTCGGAAGCGCCGGTCCCGCTGCCGACAAGCTCCCGTTGCGGTATCGTAGCGGGCATGGAGGCGTCGCGCGACATGTGGCGCAGCTGTTTGGCGTAGCGCCGCTTGCCGGGCCAGGTGAAGCTACCCGGGAACCGTCGCTCGAAACGCGCGGTGTTGGCGAGATAGCGCACGAACACCTCGCGTGTGCGAAAGGCCAGTCGGCCGGTGAAGTAGGGACGGTGTGGGTGATCGTCGGGGTAGTTGTTGAACCCGATAGCGTTGCCACGGCCGAGCGCGATGGCCTGGCCGAGATAGGCGAAGCTGAGCGGGCGAGCGCGCTTGCCACGCAGCACGGCGCTCAAGCAATCAGCGGCGTGCGCGGCCAATATCACCGCATTGCCGGCGGCCATACGCACGTGTACGCCTGGCTCATCCTGTGGATAGGCGGCGTCGCCGATGGCGTAGATCTCAGGGTGGCCCACGACGCGCATGTAGGGGTCAATCAACGCCTGATCGCGCTCGTTCACTGGCAGGCCAGCCGCCCGAGCCAGCGGCGACGCCACGAAGCCACCCGCCCAGACGCAGAGATCCGCCGGGATGATTTGGCCGTCATCGGTGCGGACGCCGTCCGCGCGCACCGCGACAACAGGCGTCTCATCGGTGATTTCGACGCCGAGGCGCGTGAGCGAGCGCCGGATGTACGCCGCCACGCCGGCGCCAAGGAACATACCCAGCGCGCCCTGTGTCACCAGCCGCACGCGCAGAGCGGGATACGCGGATGCGATCTCCGCCGCCGTCTCGATGCCAGTTGGGCCGCCGCCACAGACGACGATCCGCGCGTGTTGCTCGGCCAGCCCAGGCAAGCGCTCGCGCAGGGCTGCGGCGGAGAGCGGGCCATCAGGCGCTAACGTGTATGCGAACTCCGCGACACCGGGGACGCGGAGGGTGTCCGTGTGGCTGCCGAGCGCGTAGACGAGGTAGTCATACGGGAGGACGCGGCAACCCTCCGGACCCTCAGCGAGTATCTCGCGCCGCTCGGTGTCAATGTTTGTGACACGCCCCTGGACAAATGCGACGCCGCAACCTCGCAGTTGACGCGCAATCGGGCGCCATTGAATGTTGTGGTTGGTGGCGTACTGGTGCAGACGCAGCCGCTCGGTAAACGTGGGTGACTCGTTGACCAGCGTGACGCTCGCCCGGCGGGCGCGAACCTTTCCGGCCAGACGCGCGGTAAAGAGGAGGCCGGCATAGCCCGCGCCTATGACGATGATACGTTGCTGCTGTTGTGATGGTGTTGCCATAGTGGTCCTGTTCCCTTTCATGTGAACGTGGATGCGCACAGGAGACGGCACAGGCGCCCATTGTGTGACACATGTGACATTCTGCCCCCAGCGTCATCGCCGACACGGGAAGGGAAGCGCGACACGTCCACCCGTTGACATAGCAGCACGCCAGTCCTATACTCGCCTCAGCAGTCAGGCCGTCCGGACCTGATCGTGTATCGAGCAAAGGAGCGTTACGCGTGAAGCTTTCCCCGATTCTCCTGACCATCGGCATTGTCCTTGTACTGTTCGGACTCTTCAATCATTTCGTCAAGAACTTCATCAACGCCACCCACGCCAGCGTCTATGTGGCCGTCCTTGGCGTCATCATCGGCGCGGTCGGCCTGGCCGTGATGATGATGGGCAACCGCAAAGCCGCCTAGCGAGCGCGTCGCGCGCCTGGACACTGTGAGCCAGGCGCGCGTCTCGTACACTCCCCCAGTACCACACCTGCCCCCACGCAGCCAGAAAGTGCCGCCCCGTGAGCACCCCATCCGCCGCCGTCCTGCGCGAGCAGATCGCCTACTATCGCGCCCGCGCCAACGAATATGACGAGTGGTTCCTGCGCCAGGGACGCTATGACCGTGGGGCCGAACTAAACGCGCGGTGGTTCGCCGAGGTCGCCCAGGTCAGCCAGGCGCTCGAGCGGTTTCATCCAGGCGGCGATGTCCTGGAGCTCGCCTGCGGCACGGGCCTCTGGACGCAGCGCCTCGCCCGCTCCGCGCGCTCCCTCACCGCCGTGGATAGCTCGCCGGAGATGCTGGCGCTTAATCAGCGACGCCTCGCCGACGCCGCGCATGTTCGCTATGTACAGGCGGACCTCTTCACCTGGACACCCGACCGGCGCTACGACGCCATCTTCTTCAGCTTCTGGCTCTCGCACGTGCCGCCCGAACGCTTCGCCCCCTTCTGGGGCCTCGTGCGCGATGCGCTCAATCCCCGTGGGCGCGTCTTCTTCGTGGATAGCCTCTACACCGAATCCTCGACGGCCAGCGATCACGTCCTGGAAGGCGAGGACGCGACGACGCTCTCACGCTGCCTCAATGACGGGCGGGAGTATCGCATCGTCAAGGTGTTTCACGCGCCCGACACGCTCGCGGAGCGCCTGCGCGAACTCGGCTGGACCGCCAGGATTACGCGCACACCGGAGTACTTCTACTACGGCGAGGCGAGCGCGCGGTAGGCGCACGCGCATTGGGAAGCGAGGCACAAGTGTACATCGAACGAGGTACAATAAGAGTGGGACAGGCGGTTCAATCGCACGCGCTGGCGCACAGTTCAGTGGAGAAACAGATGGCGAAAGAAGTCTACCCAGGAGTGACAGTTGATCCAGACGTCGTGCATGGCCGCCCGGTGGTCGCGGGAACCCGCGTGCCCGTCGAGGTCGTGACCGGCGAGCTTGCGGGCGGCTCGACATACCCGGACGTTATGGAGAACTATCATCTGACGG
>DATEGV010000163.1:0-16656 GCA_035279925.1 Ktedonobacterales bacterium
CGCCCGTGTCATGCTCAGCGGACAGAACAATCCCGACTCCACCTGCTCGCCAAGGTACGCCAGCGCGTCGTTCAGCGGCATCGAGCTAGGCCGATCAGGGTCCACCACGCCGGGCCGCAGCGTCATCGCCGCCAGACCGTACTCACAATAAAAGATGCGCTCCATCTCGCGGTAGGCGCGCGACGGCGCGATCTCATCTACCCGCTCGCCCCGCTTATCGCGCGTGATGAGCTGTGGCGTGTGGCGGTCCGCCTCCGTGGCAAGGTCTTCGATCTCGTTGCCCAGGCGAGCGCCCAACGCGCGCAGCAGCGGCTCTCCAAGCGCCAATTCCGCCGGCGACAGTTTTCGGCGCAGCAGGAAGCGCAGATGCGGGTCGGCGTCATAGAAGTTCACCGCGCGTGTATCGGGCATGGCGCCCGCGCCAGCCTCTTCTGGCGAAGCAATCTGCCCTGTGGCTACGCGCGCTGCCGTGCTTGCCGCCTCCTCGGTCGCTGTCATCGCTCATCTCCCCGCGTTTTGGTGGCCTTCGTCCGCCTGCCCGTAGCTGTCTTCGCTGTAACGTGCGCCGGCGCGCGCTCCGCTTCGAGCATGATGACCGCCAGCGGAGGCAGCGTCAAGGCGACCGATTGATCCCGCCCGTGCATCGGGATCGCCTCCGTCTCAACGCCGCCCAGATTGCCTACGTTACTCCCGCCGAAAACCGCTGCGTCCGAGTTGAACACCTCGGCGTAGCGCGTCGCCGGCGCCGCCCCGACGCGGTAGGCGTAGTGCGGGACGGGCGTGAAGTTGCAGACGATTAGCAGCGAATGCTCGCGGCGCTTGTCATGCCGCAGGAACGCGATCACACTGTGCGCGGTGTCGGAGCCGTCCACCCATTCGAAGCCCTCGGGCGTGAAATCGCACTCGTAGAGCGCCGGGTGCGCGCGCAGCAGCTCGTTGAGGTCACGCACGAGTCGCTGCGTCTGGCGATGATTCTCCCCCTCCGCGCGCGTGGGGTCCAGGAGAAACCAGTCGAGGTAGCCGGCGAAGTTCCACTCCGACCACTGGGCGAACTCCCCGCCCATGAATAACAGCTTCTTGCCGGGATGCGCGTACATGAAGGCATAGAGCGCGCGCAGATTCGCGAACTTCTGCCAGCGGTCGCCGGGCATCTTGTTCAGCATGGACCCCTTCATATGCACGACCTCATCGTGCGAGAAGGGCAGCACGAACCGCTCGGAGAAGGCGTACACGAACGAGAAGGTCAGCTCGTTCTGATGATGGCTGCGATACACCGGGTCATAGTGCGCGTAGTCGAGGAGGTCATGCATCCAGCCCATGTTCCACTTCAGCGAGAAGCCCAGGCCGCCGTCCTTCACCGGCGCGGTGACGTAGGGCCACGCGGTGGACTCCTCGGCGATCATCAGCGCGTCCGGGTGCCGCTCGTGGATGATCGCGTTGCATTCCCGCAGGAAGCTAACCGCGTCAAGATTTTCGCGGCCGCCAAAGCGATTGGGCAACCACTGACCGGCCTCACGCGAGTAGTCAAGGTAGAGCATCGAGGCGACGGCGTCTACTCGCAGCCCATCTATATGGTAGGTCTCCAGCCAGAACAGCGCATTCGCGATGAGGAAGTTGCGCACCTCGTTGCGTCCGAAGTTGAAGATCAGCGTTCCCCAATCGGGATGCTCACCCTGGCGGGGATCGTCATGCTCGTAAAGATGCGAGCCATCGAAGTAGTTCAGGCCATGCTCGTCCTTGGGGAAGTGGGCGGGCACCCAGTCCAGCAACACACCGAGGCCCTGCTGGTGGCAGTAGTCCACGAAATACATGAAGTCTTGTGGCGTGCCATAGCGGCTCGTCGGCGCGTAGTAACCCGTCACCTGATAGCCCCACGAGCCGTCGAAGGGATGCTCCGCGATCGGCATGAGTTCGATGTGCGTGTAGCCCATCTCGCGCGCGTATGGCGCCAACTGGTGCGCGAGGTCGCGATAGGTGGGCGCGCCGTCGCCAGGTCCACTGTTCGGCCGCCAGGAGCCAAGATGCGCCTCATAGACGCACATCGGCCGATCTGGAGCGTCGTGAGTGGGTCGCTCGCGCATCCACTCTTCGTCGCCCCACGTGTAACCGCTCAGATCCCACACGCGCGACGCCGTTCCCGGACGCACCTCCGCCGCGAACGCCAGCGGATCAGCCTTGAGCGCCTGGTACTCGTGGTTCCATGAGAGAATCGCGTACTTGTAGAGCGCGCCG
The DNA here is from genome assembly GCA_035279925.1 of Ktedonobacterales bacterium. Taxonomy (GTDB): domain Bacteria; phylum Chloroflexota; class Ktedonobacteria; order Ktedonobacterales; family JADMIN01; genus DATEGV01. The sequence continues at coordinate 2,233 of DATEGV010000163.1, forward strand.
GGAGCCAGATCGGGGATGAACAGTTCCCAGACACCATTTGTGCGCATGCGCATCGGGTGCGCTCGCTCGTCCCAGCGGTTGAAGTCGCCGACGACGCTCACGCGCCGCGCGTTCGGCGCCCAGACCGCGAACAAGACGCCGGATACGCCACGAAGCTGGAACGGGTGCGCGCCGAGCCGATTGTAGATTTCGAGGTGCTTACCCTCACCGATAAGGTGGAGATCGAACCCGGTAAGGACCGGCGGAAACGCATATGGGTCCTCGATCGTCGCCGCCGCCGCCCCGGATTCACTCTGCACACTAAGCCGGTAACGCGGTGGCGTGTCTCCCGGCGCGACCAGACTATAAAGGCCAGCGGGGTGCAGCAACGTCATTGGCAGGCGCAGAGCCGAGGGCGACCAGCTCCTGCGATCATCAGAGGGATACAGCGCCAATGACACTGCCGACGCTCCCGGCAGGAACGCGCGGACGATCCATACCGGCTGCCCACCGATGACGCCGGTGTGCGGCCCCAGGATATCGAACGGGCTCCCGTGGCGGCCATGAACGAGCGCCTCAATATTGCCCCGGTCCAGGGGATCGGCGAGCGTCTGGGGTGGACTCTGCAACGTCATCGCGTGCGTCCTTTGCTGTGTCGGGGTAGACGCGCCAGGGCGCGACGCCTAGGCGAGCAGCTCCGGGCGCCGCTTCCGGTAGTATCGCACGTATCCCTGCGCGCTCATCAGGTAGTTGGTCGCCAGCTCGTAGCGGTCGAGTAGATCGTCGCCGGCGTCCGGCGCCGACGCGAGCAGGGCTGGCTCCGACGCGGCGGCAAGGTCGCGCGCCAACGCCTCGTCATCCTTGCCCGCGCGTATTCCTTGCCGCATCAACTCGCCCCAGGCATAGAGATTCTCGCGCAGGCGCGCAAAATGCTCACGGACGCCGCTCGCGGGTCCGAAGTGCGGCAGGTAGATCGTCTCGAGGTTCAGCGCGTCTAACCGCGCGATGCTCGCTGTCCAGTCCTCAAGGCTCAGATCCGGCGGCGGCGTTGGCGGCCGCACGAACGTTGAGCCGAGCAGCCGCACCCCGGCGACATCGCCGGTAAAGGCCGTGCGACTCGCCTCATCGAAGTAGGCGAGATGGTGGATGGCGTGGCCAGGAGTGTAGAGCGCCCTGAGCGTGCGTTGGCCTACGCGGATGGTCTGCTCATCTTCGAGAATCGTGATGCGCTCGGCGGGAACCGGCTCCGTGTGGCCCCAAAGCTGCTCCATGCGGTCGCCATAGATGCGTTGCGCGCTGCTCAACAGCTTGGTCGGATCAATCAGGTGGGGCGCGCCAATGGCGTGGACGTAGACTCGCGCGTTGGGCATCGAACGCAGAAGCGTTCCCGTCGCGCCCGCGTGGTCGAGGTGGACGTGCGTCAGGACGAGATGCTCGACATCCTCCGGACGGTACCCCGCCGCGCGTATACCGGCCAGCACCTGATCCACCGACGCCGCTGAGCCGACATCAACGAGCGCCAGCCCATCCGCCCCCGTCAGGAGGTAGCTGGCGATGACCCCTGACTCCCCCTGATACAGCGTGTCCAGTGTCCAGAGGTCATCGTGTACCCGTGTCGCCTCACCGCTTGCTGCCAGCATCGCGCTATCCCATCGTCCAGAGTGTCTGTGCGTACCACATCGCCGTATGTATAGCTAACGATAGCGCGGCGCGCCGCGCCAGGCAAGGGCGCGTGCGGTGTGGCGCAGCGGCGCGCGGTGGTCCCGGCCTCCTTGCTCTCGGACCTCGCGTGTGATACACTCATTTGAGTGCGCCCAATCCGGGAGTCCGCTGCTGTCCCCGTGTCGCCGCGCGCACACGCTCACGTTGTTCCGCTCAATGTATTCAAGACTCACGACTCCAGGAGGACGGTACCGCTGTGATTCAGCCATCCGACACGCCCACCTCACAGTCCGCCGCCACGCGGTGGACGTTCCGCCGCCGGCTCGGTCTGTTGATGCGCACACGCTTCGATGCCGAGGGCGCGACGCTCTCGCTGCACGACGTGGCGGCCCGCACCCACGGGCGTGTCTCGGCCGATCAGCTCATCGCCGCGCTCAATCAGGACGAGGCGCGGGCGATTGATCCCGTTGTCTATGTGCTGCTCGCGCAGGCGTTTGACGTTGATCCCGATTTCTTCATGACCGACGAGGCGGTGTACGCGCACGTCGCGACGGTCCGCGAACTCGCCGCCGCGCATGTCGAGCGTGAGCCACGCGCCTCGCTCCAGCGTCTTGCCTTCCTTACGGCGACCGAGACGCCCGCGCAGTCAACGGCAAGCGTTCGCTAAACGTCGGCGCCCGTCGTTTCGTCATCTCATGACTGGGGCAGAATCGCTCACACGTGGGCGACGCTGCCCCATTTGTATGCGCGCTTGTGCGTCCACGCCCGCTCCCCTATACTTGACCGGCGACCGCCAGGTAGCGGATTGCGCGTGAGGAACGCTGCCTCAGGAGACCTGCGGGGAGCGGCGAGGGAGTGTTCAGGATATGGCGCGGGCAGGAAACAGGCGTGGCAGGCAATCTGACGGCAAACGTGTCGTCACGTATCGCGGTCGCCTGAGTCTCGTAGCGCTGGTAGCCGCACTGCTCGCCTGCGCCGCCGTCCTCATCGTCGAGCGTCATGGACTACACGAGCTGGTGAGTCAGCTGCGTGCGCCGCGGCCACGTCTTGGCGCCAGCGGCGCCTCGTTGCTTGCCCGCGTGGTCGGTGTCTCGCTCCTGGTCGCCGTCGTGGCATACGTGCTGGCGGACGGCGCGATCCGCTTCATCCGCGTCGCCATCTATCTGCGCACGCTACATGCGTACGCGGGGCGTGTGCTGCGCACATATGGGCCCTTGCTCCCTCTCGGCGATGACGCGCGCCTCATCGGGATAGATTCGGAAGGGCGTCAGCGCGCCGGAGCCTCACCTCGTGCGACTGAGTACCTCTCGTCGGCGCAACGTACGCTGCTGGTAGGAGACACAGGAGCGGGCAAGTCCGTCGCGCTCCTGGGAGCCGCCTATGAGTTGACGCGCCGCCGCATGTGGCTATCCGTCTTCATGGGCGCGGCGCCGCTGCCTATCGTCGCGCCGTTGCCGTCACTCGCACAGTCGCGACGCGAGACTGATGAGCCGCTGCCCGGGTTTCTCGCGCGCCAACTGCGCGTATTCAGCACCGCCGGACTCGCCGCGCGTCTGGCGCGGCGCATGAAGCGCAGTCCCACGATCCTGCTCTGCGACGACCTAGACGCCCTCAGTCCTGGGCAGCGCCGCGCATTCGCCGCCGACATTCAACAGTTGAGCGAAGGCGCCAAACGACCCGTCCGCGTTATTGCCACCGTCAGCGAGCGGTCGTTCACTGACGAGCCATCTATCGCCGCCATTTTTCACGTCTTCGACATGGCCATGCTCCGGCCCATCTCCCACCAGGACGTGGTGAACGCGTTGCGGCGGGTGAAGGGCAGTGTAGTCGCGCGGCCCGGCAGAGCGGCTCTGGCCGAGACGCTCGCGCGCCACCGGCTGGCTAACTCCCTGCGTACGCCCGCGATCCTGTCCGCCCTTGTCGTCGTCTGGCGTGACGCGAAGCCGCTCCCGTATGGCCGCGCGCAACTGTGGGAGCGCGCCCTCAACGCGGACCCGCGTGTCGTGGCCGGCGACGACCTGACTGCGCCCTCCGATCCGCTGGCGCAGTTCGCGAGCGCGCTGCTGCGCGCCGACGCTCCGGACGTGCCGATTCCCGCGGGCCGCTCGCTAGGACGCGCCGTTGCGGAATGGCTGGCCGCATCGCCGCCGCTCTACCCGCTCGATCATCAGGCGTCCGAGAGCAGCGACCTCTCTCCGGAGCAGATCGAGGTGCGTTTTCGGGCCGCGTTGCGCCTTGGTGTCCTCGCGCGTAGTCCCGATGGTCTAACGCTCCGCTTCGCAAACCGTTGTCTACGTGACGCCTACGCCGCGCGCTGGTTGTGTACCCGTGATGACGGCCTTGGGCGTCTCAACGCGGAGTTGCTTCAACCCCAGTGGATCGTGCCCGCGCTGCTCTGGGGTGGCATGAGCGCGTCCCCTGGTGATGTCGCGTCGCGCCTGATGCGCCTGGCCGATACGCCCGACGCCACCGCGATTCGCGCCAACCTCCCCGCAGGTGAAGACGCGCAGCCGACGGCCCTCTCGCTTGCCGTCGCGGTCGCCGTGGAGGGTTTGGCTTGCCAACTCGCGGAAGCCGGAGACGCGCATGGAGCCTCTGAGCGCATGGTCAATGTGGCCGAACAGCACCTGCGCGATGTTCTTGACCAGACCGCCGTGTACAGCAGTGAATCGGAGCGGCAGGACCGGCTCTCGGCGGCCCTACGCGCCATCCAGCGGCTTGGCGGCGGGGAGGTTGTCGCGAGTGTCGCGGCGCTGGCGCGCATGCCCGCGCTGAGTAGGCTCGCGCGAGCGCGGCTCATTGCGCTGCTCGGCGTCATGGCCACGGCGGAGTCGGTCTCCGTCTGCGTCGAGATGCTGGCCGAGACGGATCCCACGCTGCGCCAGGCCGTCAATCAGGCGATCATCGCCGCGGGTCCGGCCGCGCTCGACCCCTTGCGCGCCGCGCTGCGCGATCCCGATGAGCATGTTCGCATGCGGGCCGCCGAGGGCCTCTCCATGTTAGGCGACGTGGCGATCGAGACGGCGGTTGGCGCGCTACAAGGGACCGACGCTCGCCAGCGGGCCGCGGCCGTGCGCACAGTCGGCGCGCTCGGCGCCCGACAGGCCGTTGACGCCATCATCGCCCGGCTGGATGACGACGATGGGGCGGTGCGGGTCGCGGCGGCGCGGGCGCTTGGGCAACTTGCGACCGCCGAAGCGGTAGCGGCCCTGGCGCTGCGCGTCACTACGCCCGACACGAGCCTGCGCGTCGCCCTCGCCAGGGCGCTGGGAATCACTCGCGCGCCTGAGGCGCTCCCTCCGCTCGTGACGCTGCTGGAAGATGCGGATGGGCAGGTTCGCGCGGCCTCGGCCACCGCGCTCGGCGTGCTCGGCGACGACCGGGCGGCGGCTCCCCTGCGGCGGCATGCCAACGACCGGGACGCCCTGGCGCAGAACGCCGCACTTGCCGCGCTACGTCGCCTTGGACGCGGCTGAGCGCGCCAGCCTTTCAATCAAGTCCGACCGGACGGTTAGATATAGCGGCCCGCATGCTTCAACTCGTAGCCACCCGCGCCGCCCTCGAGATTGTCGAGCCAGCCATGTTCCTGGTGAACTGGTAACGCGAGTTCGTGCCCTGCCTTCTCCGTGATGTAGGGCAGAAGGTGGCCCTGGATGGGCAGACGCCGGCGCACCCGATCGCGGTTCGACTCGGCCAGGGCCTCAATTGTCTGCAGCCCCTCGATGGCGTCCTCGATGCCCTCGTGCGCGTTGGCGGGACGCTGCAAGTGCTCCGTCCACAGGCTGAAGCGCAATGAGCGCGCCGTCGCCGGGTCCAGCACGCTCACGTTGATCTCCGCGTCGGTGCGCATCCCTCTGCTATTCAGATTGGCCGACCCCACGGTGAACCATTCGTCATCTACGATGGCGACCTTGGCGTGCGTGTAGACGGGGCGATAGAGGATCCCGCCCGGCGCATCCGACACCGTATCGGAGTTGCCAAGGATGAACGCATGGAAACAGTCGTTATGCCCCGCCGCCGCCGCACGCTCTTTGAGGATCTCGACACCGTCGTCCGTGAACACCCGCCCGCAATTGGGATGATCGGGCAGCACAATCGCGACATGCACGCCACGTTCGAGCGCGCCCGCGAACGCCTCCAACACCTCCTGGAGGTCTGGGCTTTTTCCGCCCCACTTGAGCTTGTCCAGGCCCAAAAACACCTCCGGCCAAAGATACTGATTTTCGAGATAGATGAACCGGCGCGCCTGCGTGATCGCGTGCAGGTACGCCTGCTTGATCGTCGAGATACCGTGTGGTGCGAAGGCGTAGGAATCGGGCGGAATCGTACGCACGATCTGCGCGGTCGCCGTACCGGCGCTGACGGTGGCGGCGTCGCCCGCCGGTGGTTCCAATTCACCTGGCCACGCCGACGTCTTATGCCGCGCCGCGACGTCGAGCCAGCGTTGCGTGATGTTGCGTTGCACGTCGGCCACGACTGGACCGGTGAGGCGGGTATGTACGTCATGCCACGGATGCGTCGCCGGGCGTCGCTCCACTGTGCGAACCGTCGAGACGCACGGGTGCCGGTGCGTATCCCAGCGGTCGTAGTCGCCGTTCTCCTGCACCGTCAGGTCAATCCCGCCGACGAACGCGACCTCGCCATCTACCACGCAGCACTTCTGATGCAGCGACTCAGTGAGATGCGTGATGTGCCGGCTGCTGTCGTCGAGCACGCAGTCCACACCCACATCGCGTAACACCTGCTGCTGCTTTTTGGGATCGTTTGTGATGTGGCTGCCGTAGTGAAAGGCGTCCCAGAGCAGCACGCCCACCTTCACGCCACGACTCACCGCGAATCCCAGCACGTCGCAGACACGCAGCCGCTTGGAGGTCCACAGCGCGATGGCGGCGTCGTCGAGTCCCTCCTGACGCAGCTCCGTCATCAACGTGCGGAACGCGGCGCTTGCGGGCGGACCGGGAACGGCGTCCTCGCCTCGGACGAGTGGCAACTCGGCCTGAATATCCCAGCCAGCAAGCAAGATATATCGCTTGGCGGCCAAAAACGCGCGGCACATGCGCAGCATCGCCACATGTCCATCTATGCACGGCTCCACGCGACACCCCGCGCGGACCGGTAGATCACCCTCCGCCCACCACGCTCCCGCCGTTCGCGGCTGCGCTTCTGTCTCCATGCGTCATGTCTCCAAACTGCCGAGGACGATGCTCACGGGCTTATGAGCCGGCGGGCGCCGTGCTGTAGACCGCTACCGGCGTATTCGGCGCGCCCACCGCAAATAGACCGCCATTAGGCGACCAACTCAACGAGCCGAGCGACAACTGCGCGCACACGCCCGGCACAGCAAGTACGGGCTGCCCGGTCGTCCGGTTCCAGATTTGCAGCGCGGTGGCTCCAGCGCCGGAACGGTCGCACTGCGCCAACAGTGCGCCATCCGGCGAGAACCACTCCAGCGCGTCCGCGTTGCCCTTGCTGGCCCGCGCCAATTCTCCGACCACATTGCTTACAATAGCGTCAGGCGGGATGAGGCCACCAGATGCGTTCGGTGTCGCGCCGGGTGTCGCGCCCGCGCCGGTCGGAATGGCGACCGGCTGATTCACCGCGGCCCACAGCAGATCGTGGCTGTCGGGTGACCAGTTCAGCAGCGCCAGATGCCCCGCGACGTCGGCCTGCGACTCGCCGACCATGACACTACCTTTGTTTGCGCCGAGAAAGAGGTGTGCGCCGGAACTCTCCCACAGGCCCACCTGGCTGCCTCCTGGTGGCGTAATGACGGGATGCGCGCCGGCTTTGGCGTTGGTCGTAGGCTGCCCGCCGCCGCTCGCGCTCCACACGATCAAGCCGCCGTTCGCAAAGGAGCTATTCGGGTCCGGCTCCGGGAGTCGCGTCCCGCTCTGGGCCGCGTAGATCCGCACATACTCTCCCGTTGGATTCTGCTTGGTGGGGAGGGTGTTGCTCCAAATCTCCTGCTGCGTGCTGACACTCCAGACGCCGACACTGCCGCCATCCGCCGCAGCGAGCAGCGTACCATCTGGCGACCACGCCAACACACCTGGAGCCGCCGCGCCATCCCAGGCGAACGTCGAGGACACTTTGCCCGTTGTCGCATCCCAGACGCCGACAGTGAGCGCGCTCTCCTGCGGCACAACGCCCGCCACGGACTTACCGTCCGGCGAGAAGGCGACGCTGCCGCCCGACGACTGCGCCAGCGATACCATCGCGTTCAGCGCGCGGGGCGTAGGTGTCGCAGTGATCGTCGCGCCGGTCGGCGACGCCGCGCCGACGCCTTTGCCGAGCAGGCCGCCCTGCGAGATCTTGATGATGGCGAGCTGCCCAATGACCAGCAGCAGAAGCAGGACGATGAAAATGCGCCCGCGCTTCGACATACGGTGGCGCACCGGCTTCAAGTGGCGGATGCGCTTTTCGATCTGGCGCTTCTCCGTCGCCGCATGATCGAGCCCCTGGCGCTGGCAGATCGGACACGAGCGCACATGCGCCTCGACTGCCGCGTTCATCATCGGCGAGAGGCGTCCAAACTCGTACTCCACGAGATGCCCGACGGCTTCCTCGTGGCTCAGTTTTGGAACGGCTTTGCGTGTTGCCTGGCGACGACTCACCTGTCTCTTCACACCTCTCACACGCGCGTCGGCGCACATCCGCTCGACGATGCCGTCCCGCCCACCGGCACGGTCCAGATGAACGCGACAGTGCGCGCCGACCGTGCATGGGTCGCATCGGCTTGATAGTACTGGTTGAGTCGCAACTCGTCAAGCGTATTCCCGTAAACGACTCCCGCCTGCTCCACAAGTCCCGTCGCCGTTGCGCAATCGGGCGACCTGCCTCTATAATGCGGCCCACGAGTCATCACCTATCTGATTAGGGATGTGAGAGATGTCACTCCAACGCCCATCGCCCCCGTCGCGCCCAACCGCGCGTCCCGCGTCGCGCGGCCTGGCCGTCGCTTCAACCCCACTCTCCGAGGTCGAACTCTATCGGCCCGGTCCATCTTTCGCGCTCACCATCCTGCTGATCCCGGTGATCGTCACGCTGGTCGCCGCGGCGATCACACTCAACGGCGATCAGGGCATACCGCTCTGGCTCCCGTTCGTGCTGCTCCTCTGGATCCCCTGTCTGCCGGTGATCTGGCTGGGAATGCTGAGTGTTCGCACGGATACGACCGGCATCGCCGCCGGCCGTCCCTGGACCAGGTGGCGCGAGATGCCGTGGGACATGATTGACCGTGTGGAGAAGCGTGGCCCGTTACTCACCGTGCGTGGAAGCGTCGGTGGACGCCTCATCTTCGCGCCCGCTCTGCTGCGTGACGGCTCACGCCTGCGTCGCCGGCTGCTGTTGCGCTTGCCGGCGCACGTGCTCTCCAACGCGCTCGGTGAGGACGCGCAGGAGATCCTTACCATGAGCGTCTACACCATGCCGGAGGGCGGTCTCGCTGGCCTGTTGCGCGCGCGTTCACGCGTCGCATACCGACTGGCTGTCGCCGCGCTCACCCTCGTGCTAGCGGCGGTGGGTGTCGTCGCGCTGCTGGGCGCGCCAGGCGCCATCGGCTTGTCGCTTGCCGTCATCTGCTGGCTGGGCGCGCTTGCCGGCGCTTGTCTCATCGCGTGGCTTCTCCAAGAGGTGCGCGTCAACGACGCCGGTATCATCGTTTTCCATCCGCTAACGCGGCGCACGCGCGAAGTGAAGTGGACGCAGATCGAACTGATCGAGCATTCCTCACGCGAAGCGGTCTTGCGCCTGCGTGGCGAACAACGCGTCGTCTGCCTCGGTCCTGGGATCCTTCCCCGCGCGCAGCGTGACCTGCTACGCGCCTTCCTGCACGAGTACGGCCTGAATCGCGATGTTCCCATCGTCAAGCGGCCCCGGGTGTTGTTCTAGGTCTTGTTGTCCACAGGGCCGTCGCCTCAATGGACCGCGGCGGCCACCAGCTCGCGCGCGGGCTGCTCGACGGCCACCTTTGCGGCGGCGGTGGCTGCGGTGGCGGCGGGAGCGCGGCGGCGAAGGCGTGACGGCAGGATGCCCTCTTCCTCGCGATACTTGGCGATGGTCCGGCGAGCGATGGCGAATCCGTCCCGCGCCAGCATACGGGCCAACTGCTCATCGCTGAATGGGCGGCGCGGGTTCTCAGCCGCGATCAGTTCGCGCAGCGCCTTCTTCACCGGCAGCGACGAGTCAAAGAAGTCGTCAAAGGACACCGCGCGCCCGCTCGGAAGCAGCACATATTTGCCGTCGGTCGCACGGCTCACCGTGGATTCATGCAGTCCTACTCGCCTGGCGACATCCGCGCGCGTTAGTGGCTTGAGCGCGCTCTGGCCCTGCTCGATGTACTCGCGTTGCAGTTCGATGAGCGCGTCTGAGACCCGCTGCATCGTGTCCCAGCGCTGTTTGAGCGCCGCGATGAATGACTGCGCCTGCTCGACGTAGCCCCGCACATGCGCTCGCTCACCATTGTCGCAGCCAAGCTCGTTGAGATGCTTGCGCGCCCAGAGATATTCTTTATTGACGTTGAGGTCGTACCGCTGCCGTTCGACGACATCCGCCTCGAAGCCCTCGCCACGCCGCCGGATAACCACGTCCGGCCGGATATGGCTGGCGACCTCAGTGATCTCGCCGAAGTCGGGATCATAGCCGTGTGTAGGATAGGGATGCAGCGTGTCGTGAATGAATTGCCATTCCGTCTCGATGGTCTTGGGAGTTTCACCGATGTGCCGGGCCACTTCGCGGAAGTGCCGGAAGGCCAGGTCCTGCAGGTGGTGGCGGACCAGCATCTCCGCGATGGGTCGCGCGCGTCCTATTTCACGCAGTCGCCGCAGTTGAATCAGCAGACACTCCTGCGCGCCGCGCGCGCCGATGCCCGGCGGGTCGAGATGTTGCAGCGCGTCTAGCACGCGTTCGACATCCTCGTCAGAACGCGAGAGCGCGTCCGCGGTGTCCTCAAGAATGGTTGGGGAGAGAAAGCCGTGATGGTCCAGGCTGCCGACGAGATACTCCGCGATCTCCTCATCGCCCTGCGGGATCGAACTGCACAGCATCTGCAACAGGCCTTCGCCGCGCCCGGCGTGGGCGACGACGCGCATCATCGGATCGGAGCCATCGTCGTCGAACTGCCCGCCAGAAGACATGCCGGCGCCCATGTCATGGATGGCGTCGAATGATGTATCGGCGCTGGCTTTGGTGGACATGCCGCACGCGGGACATGGGCGGCCCGGCCACTCCAGGCGCGACCCGCAGAACGAGCAGCTCTCGCGTTCCTCGGCGTCGAAGGCGGGATTGCTTTCCCGTTCGCGCGCGATGGCCGCCATCAATTCCTGGCCCGGCATTTGCAGCAGCCGAACCGCTATGATCTGCCGGTGCGAGATGACTGTGTTCTGCTGGGGTACGAGCGTCGGATCAATGCGCATGTCCATCACTACCATCTCATCCTCTCCCAAGCGCCATGCGTCTTCCGCCAGCACAGCTCGTTCAGTTTCTCGAGGTGACAGTCAAGCTTTGGCCGCCGCCGTGGCACACTAAAGCAAAACACGTGCCGATTGTTGGAGCTGGCTTGGCGCACGAACATTTTCGTGTCAGAATGTGGGACGACGTGGCCCCATTCTCGGCTACACATCGGTCCATTGGGAGTACCATGAGATGCTTGTGAATCCCGTGAGTCAGGCGGTCCTTGCGTCGGCGGCGGCTGTTATTATCGCGCTCGGCCTTGGGTCCATCGTCTTCTTCTCGACGGTCTTGATTGTCGTGGCGCTCCTCATCCGCAATCGCTGGGACGACATGGCCGGCCCACGCGATGGACGCAAAACGCGCTGAGCAAAAGTACTACGCGCGCCGTTCATCGTACGCATCCGACGCCGCATCGGGAAGTCCGCGCAACCATGCGAGGCGTCGCGCGTAGCGGTCCACCGACCCCCGCGCGTGCGGTTCCGCCGTGTACGCCCCCGTCTCGATCAGCGCGACCGCCTCTGGTGGCAAGTCACGTAACGACGCTACATCAGCCCCATTGGCCGCAAGCATCCGCGCCCTGGTCGAGGAGTCGTCCGCGAAGCGCGCCGGCGCGTCCAGATAGGTGACCCGTTCGGCAAAGCGCTTGTTCTCCCGCCGCCCTAGCAGCGCGGCGAGTTCCGCACAGCCCGCGCCGTCGCGTGGCGCGACGAGTAGGCGCGCGCTTGCGAAGAGCGCGCTCAGTGCGGCGTCGCGGTCGTCGTAGTAGCGCGCGTCGAAGATCTGCGTCACCTTGTCGAATCCAATGAGAAGGCTGACCTCCGCTGACTTGAACCGCCGACGCAGGAGTCGCGCCTGCTCGTAGTAAAGGCCACGATTGGTCAGCGCGAGCGCGTGGCCTCGGCTGCCGCGCACGTACGCGCGCATCTGCGCCACGCGGTCCGGCAGCGCCGCGCGTTCCACCCGCTCCTTGTCCACCGAGGCGACGGCCAGCAACCAGAGCGCGGCGTCATACCCGGCTGCCAGCGCCGTTTCGACGAGTCCAGTGTGGGCGTGCGTCAGTGGGTTGAATGAACCGGGGAAGACAACGATGCGCGCCGCCTCCCACAACGCCCGTTCGCCGGCGACCGCCCGCAACGTCGGCTCGCGCCGCGTGGCCACCCGCTCGACCTGTTTCAGGGCGGCGCGCATCGTCCTGGCGCCGCGCAGATCGCGCGTGGCGGCGCGTAGGCGCGTCTGCCACAGCGCTTCATCTAGATCATCGGGTTCCCGCAGGCTCCGAGCCATACCATACCCGCTCTCACGATACCGCCGGCGTTCATGCGCCGGGTATCATTGCCATAGAGATGATAGGTCCGGGCGGCGCGCAATGAAGGAGGATCCATGCCGGTTACGACGCCCGTCACGCTCATTGTGCTCGCGGCGGGGCGCTCCTCGCGTATGGGAGCGCACAAGTTGCTACTACCCATTGGCGGGCGCCCGCTCATCACGTGCGCGCTGAATGCCGCGGTTGCCAGTACGGCGGCGGAGATCATCGTCGTCCTTGGTCACGACGCGGCGACGGTCAGGCGCGCTCTGCCGGCGGGGCGCTGGCGTGTCGTCGAGTGCGCGGAGTACGCCTCCGGCATGTCGGCGTCGCTGCGGGCCGGTGTGCGCGCCGTAAGCGCCCAGACTGTCGGCGCGATAGTCACGCTCGCCGATCAGCCGCTCGTCACCGCCGGCCACCTGGACGCCCTACTCTCGCTGGCGGCCTCCGCGCAGGACCGCATCGTAGCCACGCACTGGGCGGGCCGCGACAGCACGCCGGTCTACTTTCCGCGCGTCCTCTTCGATGAGCTACAGCGCATAACAGGCGACGAGGGTGGGCGCTCGGTCATCGCGCGCCACCCGGAACTCCTGCTGAGGGTTCCAGCCGGCGACGCGGACATGCTCCTGGATGTGGACGATCCCGCGAGTTTGGAGCGCGCCCGCGCGCTGCTTTCCGCCGAGGATAAAGGCGACTAGCGCCTATTGCTCGCGCCGCCAGCGCTGCGCCGTCTCGTCGTCTTCACACGGTACGCTTGATCGAATGAGTCGAACCCCGGCAGCGGTGAGCGTGTACTCACCGAGGCTCGCGGGCAGCACAACGGTATCGCCGCGAGTCAACGCCACGGTTGGCGCCGACGACGAGAGCGCGCAGCCGCCGTCGAGCACGGTTAGGATCACGCAGCTTGCTGGAGATGTTGTGGTCGAGATCGAGCCCGCGAAGCGCAGCTCCTCTTCCAGGAAGTAGCGACACGCAACGAGCGCGCACCACTCACCCCCACTCACCGAAGACGGCAACTCGAGGCGAAGCGGTTTCACCTCCGCGGGCGCCGCAGTGTCGAAGCGCATCACATCCAGGCTCTGCTCGATATGCAGGTCGCGCAATGTGCCATCGGCCTGCCGGCGCCCATAGTCGTACAGCCGATACGTGACGTCGGAGTACTCCTGTAGCTCGTAGAGCGCGACGCCGCCGCAGATCGCGTGGACGGTGCCAGCGGGCACGAAGATGACCTGCCCGGCGCGCGCCGGAATATGGTTGAGGAGGGCCTCCAGCGTGTTCGCCGCGATCGCCGCCCGCACTTCGCGCGCCGACGTGGGCCGCGCCAGACCGTAGACGAGTTGCGCGTCTGGCTCGGCATGCAGGATGAACCACGTTTCGGTCTTGCCGAGCTTGCCGTGTTCGTGGGCCGCCGCGTAGGTGTCGTCTGGGTGAACCTGGACCGAGAGTTTCTGGTTGGCGTCAAGGAACTTCGCCAGCAGCGGGAAGCGCATCCCGTAGACCTCGGCGGCGCGCGATCCAATGAGGTCCGCCTCGTAGCGATCTACCAGTTGACCCAGTCGCATGCCCGCGAGCGGTCCCTCGCGCACGACACTCTCCGTCGCCGTCTCCCACGACTCACCGATGGCCGCGCCGGCCGGCAGCGTCTTTCCCGCGATGGTCGCGAGCCGCTGCCCTCCCCAGATCGTTTCGTGCAGACTTCCTTGCAAGAGCAGTGGGCCGAGTATGGGCGAGCGTGCGGGCATGTGTCGTCCTTCCGAGGTCTGCGTGTGAGTTGTGCGCGCTGTGTCTACGTGTCCAGCGGTCACAAAAAATGCCGTGGCACGACCAAGTATAGCCTGCCACGGCAAATTCTCGTGTACACAGCCGCCAGCGCCCCTCTTACCCGCGAGGCAACGGAACCCGGGCGGCGCGTTCTGTCCAGCAGGCCGCTACACTTTGTTCAATAGGTTGATCGCGCGCAGCACCGCCTCGCGCACCGCCTCAGGCGAGTCCTGGCTCAGCGCCTCTGTCACGTGGCACTTCAGCACTTC
>DATEGV010000164.1:0-9666 GCA_035279925.1 Ktedonobacterales bacterium
GACATCTTCGGAAGCGTCGTCGTCCTCCTCCTCTACCCACGCCGTTGGAACGGCGTTGTTTCCCCACCGCACATCGAGCGGCCGCTCATAATCGAGAGTCCGCTGCTCCCCTCTGCCGTGCTCGCGTCTGCCCATTGTCGCGTACTGCCCTCCTGAGCGGCGTCGTGGACGGGAAACAGTCCCCTCCGCGCTGGCTGGGCGCCTCGGAAAACCTCCGGCTCCCGCCTGGCGCGGCGCACGCGCTCGTAGTCGCCACTGCCGTCCTGTGTCGCGGCGGGCCTCCTGGGGGAAGCGCCGTCGCCGAATGAAACCAATCGAGACCCAATCGAGACTACATAGCCACGTGGCAGCGAGCGTGACCGCACACTCCCCGCCCCGTGTGTCTATCCATGCAACCCAGAGGCGGCGTCAATCGCCCTCCGCTGAGAAAGCAGGTACTGTTTGCGCCTGAGCAACGCGCGCAGAGCCTCGGCGTCACCGGATTGCTCGGCGTCACGTTGCAGATAGTCGAGTTCGGCCATCTCCTCTTTCAGGCGCATGCGCTTCAGCCGGTAGGCCGAGCTGCTGGCCGCCTTGGCGAGTCCTTGGCCCTCTGGAAACACGCTGGCCGCGACACGAGCGCGCGCCCGTGGCGCCGTCTCCCGCAGGACCGGCGGCAGCTCATCGAGGAAGGCGGCGACATCCAGCGCGGGATGGGTTTGCAGGGCGGTGGCGAGCTCAGCGAAGAGCGCGCGTGTCTCCGTCCCGGCAAAGTCGCCTTCGGCGATGATCGCATATACCTCGGACCAGACCTCTGGGTGTTCAAGCAGGAGGCCGAGGCAGTACTCCTCCTGCGCTTGCTCGGCGAGCAGACGCGCCACCATCCCGGAACTGGTAGCCCGCGCGCCATCTCCGCCGCCGGTCGCACTATATGACGTAGCAGTACCTTTATGCTCGGTTTCCAGGTACTTTTCTCCCAAGTCCTCGACAGGCGCGGCCGCCTGCGCTTGGTCGCCGTCCCGCCGGTCCGTGCGCGCCGGACCTCGCGCCGCCTGGTCGCGGTCACGCGTGCGCCGGGCAATCGTCAGGTCGCGGGCGAGGTCAATCTTATCCAGGCGAATCTTGGCGGCAAGGCGTCCAACGTACTCGTCGGCGAGGGTCCGCTCGCGGATCTCGGCGATGATCGGCAGCAGGCGCCGGCTCGCCTCGATCTTGCCGTGGGGCGTCGCCAGGTCAAGATCGGCGGTCTGCGCGTCTATCAGGAAGTCAATCAGCGGCTGCGCGTTGGCGACGGCGCGCTCCCAGCCCGCCGCGTCGCGCCGGACGAACTCATCCGGGTCTTCGTGCGGCGGCAGGCGTACGACGGTGATCTCCGCGTCAACGATCTCCTCGAAGCGCACCTGCCCCTGGACGCTGGCGAAGCCGCGCTGCACGGCGTAGGAGAGCGCGCCGGACTTATGCAGTTGGTTGGAGGTGAGGTGTTTGGTGGAGTCGGCGGCCACGGGAACCGGTACGGCGGCGCGGTCAAAGGCCTCCTGGGCGACGGCGATGCCGCGGACCATCGCGTTCTCGCCGGCGCTATCGGGATCGAGCGCGAGGGCGACGCGGCGCGTCAGCTTCTTGATCTGCTTGATGTGCTTCTCGGTGATGGCGCTGCCGATGCAGGCGACGACGTTGCGGAAGCCATACTGGTGCGTGACGACGGCGTCCACATACCCCTCGACGATGACGACGCGGTCGGCGCGGCGAATGGTGTCGCGGGCGAGGTCAAGCCCGTAGAGGGTGGCGCTCTTATCAAAGAGGGGCGTCTGCGGAGTATTGAGGTACTTGGGATGGCCGCCGCCCAGCTCGCGCCCACCAAAGGCGATGGTCTGGCTGCGGGCGTCGCGAATCGGGAAGATCAGCCGGTTGCGGAAATAGTCGTAGAGGCCGCCGCCACGGTCGGCGTCGCGCTCGCGGGCCAGGCCGGCCTCGACAAGCTCTTTGGCGGTGTAGCCTTGGGCCAGCAGGTATTGGGCGAGGCGGTCGCCGTCGGGGGCGTAGCCGAGCCGCCAGGTGGCGATGGTGTCGTTGCTGACGCCGCGCGATTCGAGGTAAGTCCGGGCGTACTGGGCCTCGTGGGCCTGCAAGAGCTGGTGATGATACCAGATAGCGGCGGCTTCATTGAGCTGACGCAGACGCTTGCGCGCGCTGGTCTCAGCCGACTCGTTGTAGTCGCCGTGATCGCGTGAGCCGGAGTCGAGGGGAACGCCGGCGCGCTCGGCAAGCTGGGTGAGCACGTCGCGGAAGTCGAGCCCCTGCTGCTTTTCGATGAAGGTGAAGAGGTCGCCGCCTTCGTTGCAGCCGAAGCAGCGCCAGGTGCCGGTCTCGGGGAACACATAGAAGGAAGGAGTGCGCTCGCCGTGAAACGGGCACAGTCCCTTGAAGGCCTTTCCCGACTTTTTCAGCGGGACGACCGCGCCAATCTCCTCAACGATGTCGAGCTTTTGCTTGACACGCTCGATGGTGCTGCTGGTTTCGGCCACGAGCTTGTGCTCCGGTCGGTGGGGTATCGCGGAACGGTTTCCCCGATTTTCGCCGTCTGTGACTGTGAAACGTATGCCCAGCGTCAACGTAACGTGCGGGGGCGCAGCCACGTTATATCACGAGGCGAGGCTGGGCTGCGCGGAACCTCACCCCCCAGCCCCCTCTCCCACGAGGAGAGGGGGAGCCAGACGCGAGACCTGCGGGCGGGGTGTCAAGGCGTATTCGGTGCGGTCGGCGTGTAGATGCGGGTGAGCGCGTGCGTGAGGGTGTCCGCCTCGGCGTCGGTGAGGGCGCGGGCGAAGTAGCGCGCGATGCCCTCCGCGTAGATGGGCCACGCCGCGCGCAACGCGATCCTGCCGGCGTCGGTGAGGGTGGCGTAGGCGCCGCGCCGGTCGTCGGCGCAGCGTTCGCGGACGAGCAGACCCTCCGCTTCAAGACGATCCACGCGGCGGGTGAGGGTGCTGCGGTTGAGGACGACCGCCGAGGCGAGCTCGCGCATGCGCAGACGACGGTTGGGCGCCTCCGCGAGGACGAGCAGCACATCATACGAGCCAAGCGGGACCTGGCGTGCGGCGGCGAGGTCGCGCTCAATCTGTTCGATCACGGTCGCCTGCGCCGTCAGCAGCGCCCGCCAGGCGGCGAGGCGACGCTCGTCCAGGCCGTCGGGGAGTTGGCCGCGCGGGTGTCCGCGTCCGCTGTCATCGCGCTTCTCCATTGTTCCTCCACAGCCTCCCCACGTCAGGGCGTCTTTCACTGTCGTGCGCACAGTATCGCAGATTGTCATTGCATTTGCAACTATCGCGCGCTATCATTATGTGTGCAAATGCAATTACTGCATATGCAATTATGTGGAAGGGACGAGAACATGACCAGGCTGTTGCACATTTCGTCGTCGCCGCGCGGGGCGGCCAGTGAATCGCTCGCCATCGCCGAGACGTTCGTGAGCGCGTACCGCGATACGCATCCCGGTGTCGCCGTGGAGCATTGGGACCTATGGGATGGCTCGCTGCCGGCGTTCGGCCCGGCCGCCGCGGGCGCGAAGATGACGGTCTTTGGCGGGGGCGTTCCAGAGGGCGAGCAGGGGGCGGCATGGCAGGCGGCGCGGGAGACATTCCAGCGTTTCGACGCGGCGGACCGCCTGCTCTTCAGCGTGCCGATGTGGAACGCGGGCGTGCCGTACATCCTAAAGCAACTTATTGATGTGATTAGCCAGCCGGGGATGATCTTCGGCGTGGATCCGCGGACGGGCTACACGCATCTGCTGGCGGGCAAGGGGAAGAAGGCGGCGGTGATCTATACGAGCGCGGTGTGGGGTCCGCCGCTCGGCGCGGAGTTCGGCCGCGATTTCCAATCCACGTTTTTCAACGACTGGCTGCGCTGGACGGGCATCGGCGACATCACGGAGATTCGCTACCACCCGACGCTGACGGGTGACGCGGGGCAGGCGCGGGCCGCGGCGTTCGCGCGGGCAGCGGAGGTGGCGGTGGGGTTTTGACCTTAACCCCCGGTCCCTCTCCCGCGCTGGCTCCTGTCCTTACCCCCCGGCCCCCTTCCCCTCGGGGGAAGGGGGAGCTACCACCGGCGTGTCCCGTGTCCCTCAGCGGCCGCGCCAGGTCGGCGTGCGCTTCTCCAGGAAGGCGCCCATGCCCTCCTGCGCGTCGGCGGCCAGCGCATTCATGGTCATGATCTCTTTGGCGTAGGCGTAGGCCTTGGGCTGGTCGAGGTCAATCTGGCTGTAGAACGCCTGCTTGCCGAGGGCGATGGTGAGCGGGCTGGCGTTGGCGACCTGCAAGGCGAGCTCCCGCGTCGCCGTCTCGAGCTGGTCCGCCGGGACGACGGTGTTCACGAGGCCCCATTCGGCGGCGGTCTCGGCGGGGATGAGCTGGCCGGTCAGCAGCATCTGCAAGGCGCGCTTGCGGCCGACGGCGCGGCTGAGGGCGACCATCGGCGTCGTGCAGAAGAGGCCGATCTTGACGCCCGGCGTGGCGAAGCGGGCCTCCTCAGCGGCCACGGCGAGATCGCAGGTGGCGACAAGCTGGCAGCCGGCGGCGGTGGCGATCTTGTGGACGCGCGCGATCACCGGCTGCGGGATGGCCTGTATCAGCGTCATCAGTTCGGTGCAGACGTCGAAGACGTGGCGGTAGGCGACGATATCGCCGTCCACAAGCTCGCTGAGGTCGTGCCCAGCCGAGAACGCCGGTCCGGTCGCCGCGAGAATCACCGCGCGGACGGTGGAATCGGCGCCGACGGCCTTGAACGCCGCGATCAGCTCGCTCATCAGGGGAACGGAGAGCGCGTTGCGCTTGTCGGGCCGGTTGAGGGTGATCGTGGCGACCGGGGCGTCTACCTCGACCAGGATGTGCTGATACGCGCCGATCTCCGCGTGCGTCGCTGCCATGCTGCTATCCTCCCGCTGTGGTGTCTCCCGCGCGTGGCGCTCGTCCCATCAGGAGCAAACGGCGACGCCGGCGGTCTGTGGGTGGTCATCGGGTCTATGAGCATTCTACCACCGCGCCGCGGAGCGAGACGGCACGCAAATAGGAGTAACGACATACTCTTGACACGGCGCAGGGTCTATGGTATATTTTGGAAAGCAACTACAATAATTGTAGTTATGGCGTGTGATTTTCCCTTTGGAGGACTGTAGCAGATGGCATGGCAACTCGACACGGCGCACTCTGAACTGGCATTCGCCGTCAAGCACATGATGGTCTCGACCGTTCGCGGACGCTTCCGCACGTTCGGCGCGGAGATTGACCTGAATGAAAAGCGGGCAGGCGATTCGCGGGTAGACGTGACGATTGATCTGGCCAGCGTGGACACCGGCAATGAGATGCGCGACAATCACCTGCGCAGTGCGGACTTCTTCGACGTGGCGAAGTATCCGACGGCGACGTTCGTGAGCAAGCGCGTCGAGGAGCGCGGCGAGGGCGAGTATCATGTGATCGGCGACCTGTCGCTGCACGGCGTGACGCGCGAGACGCCGCTGACGGTGACGGCGGAGGGCCCGCACCGCGATATGCAGAGCCAGCGCCGCCTTGGTTTCACGATCACCGGCACGATCAACCGCAAGGACTTCGACCTGAACTACAACGCGGCGCTCGAGGCCGGCGGCTGGGTGGTCGGTGACACGGTAAAGCTGCAGATCGAGGTCGAGGCGCTGGAGCCGGCGACGGTGGCGACAACGGCGTAACTCACCCTGGGTAGACCTCACCCCCAACCCCCTCTCCCGCAAGGAGAGGGGGCTTTTTATGCCTTGCATGATATATGTCATAGATGTTATACTCGCGGCATGTGGAGCGTAGAGGGGACCGACGAATTTGCCGCGTGGTATGCGACGTTGGCGCTGGAACAGCAAGATGCCCTGGCAGCGCGGATAGAGCTACTGGAGCGGTATGGCCCCAACCTGAAACGACCTGTGGTTGGTGAGATTCTCAGTTCGCGCCACGCTCCTCACTTGAAGGAGTTGCGTGTGAGCGCTGAGGGACACTTGCGTGTGCTATTCGCCTTTGACCCTCGACGAACCGCGATTCTGCTGCTCGGTGGCGACAAAACTGGTCGGTGGGACGAATGGTATCGGGCGGCTATTCCAGAGGCCGATCGCCAGTATGACCTGTATCTCGAGGAGTTGCGGTCAGAGGGAATCATCTAGTTGTTGCGCTTGAGAGAAAGGGTAGACATGGCTGGACATCGTCCATGGAGCGATATTCGCGGCGACGCTGATCGTGACCCGCAGCGTCGAGAGCGCGTTGAAGTGGCGCGACGTGAGGTCGAGAGCGAGCGGGCGGCATACGAACAGTCGCTTGCCGAGCTTCGGCGTGCACGCTCGTTCACCCAGGCGCAACTTGCCACGACCTTGAACCTACCGCAGTCGCAGATCTCGCGCATTGAGCATCAGGCGGAGTTGTACATCTCGACCCTGGCCCGCTATCTCGAGGCGATGGGCGGACATCTTGAACTTATCGGCGTATTTGATGATCAGCGTGTCCCGCTCTCGCTGGGCGATCTCACAGCGCCAGCAGCGGACGCGGATATACCTGACAGTGACACCAAGCCCGCCCTCGCGTCACATCGCGGCAAATAAGTCCGCCTTAGCGCGCGCTCGCTACGGCCAGGTGCGCGGGTAGCGCGAGGCGTAGCGCGGACGGCGGCTCCCCCGGCGCGGCAAGCGGTTCATCGGGCCAACGAGGCTGAGGCCGAGCAGCATTCCGGCGATGATACCTACGGGGGTCAGGCAGACGACACCGCGCGTGAGCAGATAGCCGAGCCAGCCGCCGGCAACCACCGCCGCCAGCGTGATGATGGGTCGCAGATGCCGCATCGTGAACGCCGCCAGCGCGTGCAGCCAGCGGCTGTGCCGGTCATCCGCGCCCAGCGATCCCCCCACGCTCACAATCAACGGCGCGAGCAGCAGCGCGGCGTGCGGCAGGGTAACGGGCGCCTTGAGCAGCGATGAGCGCCCCGCGAAGAGCCAGCGGCCATCCACCACGAGCCAGATTGCCAGGCCCACACCCGCTCCGAAGAGCGCCGTGCGCAGCCGCGCCATCAGGTGGCCGCTGCCCGATCCCACCACCGCGCCGACGCTGCCAAGCAACGCCGTCAGCAGCAGCAGGCCGAGCGCGACGGGGGCCGTCATCTTGAGCGCGGGCAGGAAGACGTTCAGGGCTTGCTGCCCCTTGCTGAGGACGAAGGCCGCGAGCGCGAAGGCCAGCGCGGCGCCGGTGAGGAAACGCATCGTGCGGGTGGAGCGCGGGGCCGATCCAAGGAATTTCGCGGGTACAGCCCGATTGGGGCGCGGCGGTAATCCGACGGCGGGACCCTTGCCGGTGGGCGTCTGTGTACCCTTGCCGGAGGCTGGGGCGACCTGGACTTTGATGGGCATGAAAAGCTGCTGGCGGTCGCAGGTGATCTGCAGCGAGCTGAGCTGTGGGCCGGTGGTGTTGATGCGACTGGTCTCGGCGCTGACCTGGACGAGCGTGCTGGCGCCGTCGAAGGCGGTCTTGTCCACGAGCACCCAGGGCGCGAGCGGCGTAATCTGGCCGCGCACCGGAGCGTTGCCCTGGCCGCTGACGGCGATGACGACCGTGCCGCGCTGCCCCTTGACGAGGCTGCCGAAGTCGAGGGTCGGCGGCGTGACGGTGAGGGTGGCGGCCATCGTGGGCGCGGCGCGGGCGGCGCTGGCGCGCGGCTGTCCTCCTGTGGGCGCGTTGGCGCTGACGGCGGGATGGGGCAGCGTCCACTTCGGGACGGGGCGCGGACCGGCGGCCGGCGGGAGCAGGTCGTGGGCGAAGTCGTTGATGTTGGCGAAACGGTCGTCGCGGTTGAGCCGTGTGGCGCGCTCGATGGCGGTCTGCACGCGCGGGCTGACCTGTGGGTTGCGCGAGCGCATCGGCGGCAGGTTGAACGGTGTGAGCGCGGGATCGTAGCCGGTGAGCAGTTGATACAGCGTGCAGGCGAGGGCGTATTGATCGGCGCGGGCATCCGTCTGGCTCTTGCCGTACTGCTCTGGCGGGGCGAATCCTGGCGTGCCGAGCACCTGCGTGTCGCGGGCGCGGCCGGGCGCGAAGACGCGGGCGATGCCAAAGTCAATCAACTTGATCTGCCCGGCGTCGGTCAGCATGATATTGGCGGGCTTGAGGTCGCGGAAGATGATGGCCGGCGTCTGTTGGTGCAGGTAGTCCAGCACGCCGCAGAGTTGCCGCGCCCAGCCGAGGACCTCCGCCTCCGGTAGCGCGCTGCCTCCAGCGGCCTGCTGTCGCTGTTCGAGCGTGCGTCCTTCGATATAGTCCATGACGAGGTAGTGCCGCGCGCCGTCGGAGAAGCGACCGTAGACACGCGGCAGGTTGGGGTGGCGCAGCCGCATGAGGGTATCCGCCTCGAAGCGGAAGCTGTCCAGCGCCTCCGTCAATTCATCGGGGGCGAGCCCGTCCTGGCTCATCTCTTTGATCGCGACGACGCTGTTGTTGCGGGTATCGCGGGCGCGGTAGACGGCGGCCATGCCACCCTGGCCGACGTTCTTCTCGATGAGATAACAGCCGGCGATCAGAAACTTGGGTGGCAGCCGGCCGGTGGCGTTGCCGGGAGGGGCGGCGGACGCGGCGGCGATGGTCGCCTGCGCGGTGGGCGCGGCGGCGGAACCGGGGGTGAGCGCGCCGCCACAGGTGTTGCAGTACGCGGCGTCCGCGCGGTTTGCGGTCCCACAGTACTGGCAGGTCAGCATGGCGTCCTCGTCTCCCCGGCCGCGTGATCGCGCGCGACCGCACAGTATCTGTACGCGGCTGGGCGAGTGGAAGTTACACGAAGGGGCGAGCATCAAGGGGTCGGGGGGTATGGGTAACACAGAGTCACACAGAGTTACGCGGAGTTACGCGGAGTTGGAGAGAGGGATGCGGAGCGTACGCGGAGGCGCGCTGAGGTGGAGAGGGCAGCCGGGCGCGCAGGGGCAGCCGGCGGTTGAAACCGCGCCTGCTGGGTCCGCGGCCACGAAACCCGCCTCCGCGGGTTCAAGAGAGGCAGTCGCGCCGGGCGGGATCGTCTCTCAGTCCGGCTTGGCCGGACTTTGTGGCGGAGCGCAGCGACGCCCTCCAGGCGCGAATGTATTCGCCGGCTGTTCGTTGTGTCACGCGGGTCGCGCCATTCACCGACCGTCCTCTCCGCGCTCCTCACTACGCTCCGTCCACATTCAAACGTCGCATCGCCCTCTCACCAATCTTGGGATATTCCTTGACGCTCCTGGCCCGTCCGCTCTACAGTGACAAGGCCGCATGGCGGAAAGGACGACCACTGTGGATGCCGAGCCGGCCACACACGCGCCCAGCCGCGAGACGCGGTCCCGCTGCTTTCTTTGCGCGTACAGCGATGTGCCGTGCGACACGCCATCCAGTGAAGGTCGCCTGCTTGGCGCGCGTGAGCGTGACGCGCGGTCCGGCTGCCCTACTCTCACCCTGGCCGGCGAGGATGGCGCGACCGTCGAGATACAGATGTCTCCAGAGCATCGCGGTGTCGTGCGCCCGCTGGCCGCGCTCGCGGATGAGGCGCTGCGAACCGTGCGCGTGCGGGTGTGGCACCTGCTGCGGACGCCGGCCGGTAACGATGGGCGCCAAGCGCTCAAAGCGACGCCGGTGAGCGTGCTGGTGGTCGAGCCGGACCTGCTGCTCAACA
>DATEGV010000165.1:0-3165 GCA_035279925.1 Ktedonobacterales bacterium
CTGGAACACGGCGCCCCAGAAGCCGCGATGCAGCGGGCGCTTTATCCGCGCTGGCACGATCATCTCACGCGCCGCGACCAGCCCGATCTGCGCGCACGTGCTGATGGTCTCGACGGCGGCGAGGTCGTGATGCGCCTCCTCGGACAGGTGACCGGTGGTCCTCCCGAGCAGGGAGAGCGCCGCCGCGCCAGACGCCACCGCCGTCGCCAGGAAGAGCGGTCCCATCAACAGGCCGCCCGCGGCCCAGAGCGGCACCGCCGTCGCCGCGAGGAGAACGCCCGTGTAGCCACCCAGCCCCAGGCCGAACACACCGTGCAGCAGGCTCAGTGGCTTCCCGGGCAACCCGCGTAAGACGCGGCCGAGACGACTATCGCGCGGCACGATCACGCCATCCTCAGCCGCCTGTTTCGCGGCCAGCGCGCCGCTGATGAGCCCAAAGCTCGTGAGTATCCACGTGCCCACACTCATTGGCGAGCGCACCTTGAAGACGCGCAGCATGTGATGGAAGCGCGCCTTGCGCCCCAGGTCCTGGATCAAGAAGATGGGACAGACAACGGCCAGCGCGAACGCCAGAAAGCGCGCATGCCGCACTGTGGAGCGATGCCGCGCGCCGCCCAGCAGGTCCGCGACGGCGCCTATGAGGGCCGCGCCTCCCGCGACCCCGCCGACGAAAAAGTACAGCGGTATCGGCCACTTCCACGTCGGCTTCTTGATCATCGGCCGTCCGTAATATGTCGTCGGCGTCTGTTCGCGCTGCCCGGCGGGAGACGCCTGTCCATCGCGGGCGCCGCGATCCAACAGCCCTGTGTTCCCATTGGTGGAACGTTGTCCAGTGCGTGATACGCTCATGCTCGCCGCCCTCCCACCAGAAACGTGATCGCCGCCGCGACGCCAAGCGCCACCGCCGTCGCCGCTGTCGCCGCATACGCCGGAATCACCTTTGCCTGTGGCAGATGCGGCTTCTCCGGCAGGTTGTACGTCTCGGGCTTATCCACCAGCAGGAAGAAGGCATTCAGATTGCCGACGCTCGTGTTCTCCTCCGCGCCATAGAGATAGGCGTCGGTGACGCCGCGCTGGTGCAGCGCGCCAACCCGCTCCTGGGCTCGCTGGCGCAGCTCGTCGAGGTCGCCGAAGACGATGGACTGTGTGGGGCAAGCCTTCGCGCAGGCCGGCTCGAAGCCATCTTTCTGCCGGTCGTAGCAGAGTGTGCATTTCCAGGCGCGGCCGTCGGCCTCCTGGAGATCAATCACGCCGAACGGACAGGACGGCACGCAGTAGCCGCAGCCGTTGCAGATGTCTGGCTGCACATACACGTCGTCGAACTCGTTGCGGATGATCGCCCCCGTCGGGCAGGCGTCCATGCAGCCGGCGTGCGTGCAGTGCTTGCACACGTCGCTCATCATCAGCCAGCGATTCTCGCCGAGGAAGCTCCCCGTGCTCGCGTCCACCAGCCGTGGCTGCTGCATGATCTTGCCGGCGATGGCGCTGGAGCCGGCCCCGTTGTGGCCATTGGCGTGTCCGTTCATCCGCGACGGCCCGGTGCGATCAAGCTGCTCGATGAAGCTGACGTGTCGCCAGGTGGTGGCGCCGAGCGCCACCGTGTTGTCGTAGCTCATGCCGGAGAGGCTGTAGCCGTCGGCGGGGAGTTGATTCCACTCCTTGCAGGCGACCTCGCAGGCCTTACAGCCGATGCAGAGCGTCGTGTCGGTGAAGAAGCCGTTACCCATCACCGCACCTCCTGTGCGCCCGCGACGGTGGGCTGTTCAGGTGTCGAAGACTGCTGGCGCATCTCCGCGCCTTCGCTATGCGTGCGATCCACCGCGCCGCCGTTGCGCGCGTCCGCGTGCAGGTCTTCAAACTCCCGTTTCAGGATTGGGTCGTTCTTGCGGCCCTTGCGCAGGTCGCAGGTAAAGACCTTGTCCTCGTCAATCTTCACCGTCGGATCGAGCGCGATGCCGATGAGATCGTTGACGACATCGCCGACGACGACGCCCGCCTGCCCCCAGTGGTACGGCATGCCGACGACGTGCGTCACTCGTCCGTTGATACGCAGCGGCTGCATGCGGCTCGTCACCAGCGCCCGCGCCTCCACCTGCGCGCGGCTCGTGCTGACCGTCACCCAGTCGCCATTCTCGACCTCCTTCTCGCGGGCGAGATCCGGGTCAATCTCCGCGAAGAGCTCCGGCTGCAACTCGGAGAGCCACGTGTTCCAGCGCGACATCGCGCCGGAGGTGTGATGCTCCGTCAGCCGGTACGTCGTGATCGCGTAGGGATAGCGTGGATTCTCCGTGCCGTTGGTCGGATTGTCCGGCCGGTCGAACGTCACCATCGCCGGGTTATGCTGCTGTGTGGGATAGAGCGCGTTCTTCGTGGTGGACTCCCACGGCTCGTAGAACGTCGGCAGCGGCCCGTCCTTGATGCCCTGCTGCGCCCACAGCCACGCGCGGCCGTCGCCCGTCATGATGAAGGGGTCGGCGCCGGAGTGCGCGTCCATCCCCTCGCCCTTCTCCTTCGCGTCGGCGTGCGGCGCCTTATCCTTGATGAAGTCGGGCGTGTCATAGCCGGTCCACTGGCCCTTGCCGTCGTTGGCGTTGGGGTCCCACCAGATCAGCTTCTTGCGCTCCGACCAGGGGTTGCCGTCCGGATCGGCGGAGGCGCGGTTATAGAGGATGCGCCGGTTCGCCGGCCACGCCCAGCCCCACTGACTGTGGTTTGAGTAGTGGCCGGGGGTGTCCTTGGTACGATTGGCCGCCAGGTTCTTGCCTTGCGCTGGAATCACCCCACTGTAGATCCAGCAACCACAGGACGTGCTGCCGTCGTCCTTCAGCGCGACGTAGCCCGACACCTGCTTCCGGTCGGCGACCGTCCAGCCGCTGATCTCCTCCAGCACGGTTTCGGCCCGCGGCTCCTGGATCGCCCCTTCGAGCGGGTAGTCCCACGCCATCTTGAGCAGCGGCTGGTCGCGCTCCTCCGCGCTGTTCTTATACAGCTCGCGCAGGCGCATACCTAAATGGACCATGAACCAGGTCTCGGAGCGCGCGTCGCCGGGCGGGTCCACCGCCTTGTCGTGCCACTGCAACATGCGCTGCGTGTTGGTGAGGCTGCCATCCTTCTCGGCGGCCCAGGCGGCGGGCATGAAGAAGACCTCGGTATCCACCGCACTTG
>DATEGV010000166.1:0-5591 GCA_035279925.1 Ktedonobacterales bacterium
GCAGCAGGACGCGATTCTGCCGCACGTCGAGCGCGGCACGGTCGTGCTGATTGGCGCGACGACGGAGAATCCCTCCTTCGAGGTGAACGCCGCGCTCCTCTCGCGCAGCCGCGTCTTCACCCTGCGCGCGCTCACGAACGAGGACGTGGCGTCGCTGCTGCGGCGTGCGCTCGCTGATATGGAGCGGGGCCTCGGCGCGTTGAACCTGACGGCCACCGATGACGCCATCGCCTATCTCGCCGAATACGCCAATGGCGACGCGCGCACCGCCCTCAACGCGCTCGAGATGGCGGCGAGCGTCGCGCCGGAACGCGAGGACGGCCAGCGTCTCGTTGACCTGCCCACCGTCGAGGACACCGTGCAGCGGCGCGCTCTCCTCTACGACAAGGGCGGCGAAGAGCACTACAACCTCATTTCCGCGCTCCACAAGGCGCTGCGCGGCTCCGATCCGGACGCCGGCCTGTACTGGCTGGCGCGCATGCTCGAAGCCGGCGAGGATCCGCTCTACGTCGTGCGCCGGCTGATTCGCTTCGCCAGCGAGGACGTTGGCATGGCCGACCCGCAGGCGTTGCTGATCTGCGTCGCCGCTCAGCAGGCCGTCCACTTCATCGGCTTGCCGGAGGGCGCGCTGGCGCTGGCGCAGGCCGTCACGCATCTGGCCACCGCGCCCAAGAGCAATGCGCTCTATACGGCCTATGCGGCAGCTTCGGCTGATGTATGGGAGACACGCAACGACCCCGTTCCGCTGCACCTGCGCAACGCGCCGACGCGCCTGATGCGCGACCTGGAGTATGGCGCGGGCTACCGCTACGCCCACGACGACTACGCCGGTCAGCCTGATCCCGCGGACCCATCCCGTCCGCCACCCGCGCGTCCACAAGAGTACCTGCCGGAGAACCTGCGCGACCGCGCGTACTATCAGCCGGGCGCGCAAGGCGAGGAAGCGAGCATCCAGGCGTGGCTCAAGCGCCGCCGTGATGGCCAGCGTGACCCGCGCGGGATTGACGCTGAGCGTCCTGGCGCCGATAATAGCGGCAGAAAGCCACAGAAACCTGGCGCGCCCGAATCGGACGCCACACCCGATACGACTGAGAGGGGATGAACACCATGAACCGTAGAGCGCGCCGCGTCTGGTGGGCGGCGATCACGCATAACTTCAGTTTCAGCGCGATGGCCCTGCTGGCGACGGTGCTGCTGCTCGCGGCGTGCGGCGGTGGGGGCGCCAAAGCCCCCGATAGCGCCACCCTGCTCAAGAGCGCGCAGACCAAGTTCGACGCCACCAACACCTTCCACTTCATCATGTCCGTCGCCAACCTCGGTCCCGTTCCGGCCGGCGGCTACAACATCACCGCCGCCAACGGCGACGTGCAGCGACCCGACAAGCTGAGCGCGAAGGCCACCGCCAGCGTCGGCTTCGCCAGCGCGAACGTCTCGTTGATCATCATCGGCGCCAAGGAATGGATCACCGACCCAATCACGCAGCAGTACCAACCGACCACTGACTTCGCCAGCTTCCTCGCGATCTTCGATCCCAGCCAGGGCATCGGCTCACTACTGGGCCAGTTGCAGAACCCAAGCAAGCCGAGCTCGGGCAGTTCCAACGGGGCATCCTGCTGGAAGATCAGCGGGACCGTGCCGCCCGACAAGCTGACGCCCATCTTCGGGGCGATCACCGCGACCGCGCCAGTGCCGACCGTCGTCTGCATTGACAAAACGTCCAACGAACTGGACTCCGTGACGCTGAACGGCGCCATCACCTCCGGCGATACCGCGCAGACGACACGCACCTTCTACCTCTCCAACTTCGACAAGCCGGTCTCGATTCAACCGCCGGCCGGCAGCTAGGAAAGGGAGAACGCCCGTATGGACGTGACGGAGCCAGTGGTGAGCGAGAAGCCGGCGAGCGAGGCGCCGACCGCGCGACGACGACTGCTGATCGAAAACGGCCGCCTGACGCGCACGGGGCGCCTCACCTTGATCGTGCTGAGCTGCGCCGTGTTTCTCACCGCACTCGATCAGACGGTTGTCGTCACCGCGCTGCCGGGCATGGCGAATGATGTTCACGTTCCCGACACCCAGGTGGACCGTCTCGCGTGGATCGTCAGCGGCTACCTGCTGGGCTATGTGATCGCGATGCCGCTGATGGGGCGCATCACCGATGTCTACGGCCGCTGGCGTGTCTTCATCGGGTGCCAGGCGCTCTTCGCGGTCGGGTCGCTGATCTGCGCGCTCTCCCCGACGCTGGGCAATCCCATCGCGCCGGACACGACGACCTTCGGCGGCAGCGTCATCGCCCCCGCGTATAGCGCGGTCCACTGGCTGCTCGGCATCCTCGGCCATGTCGGTGTGGATACCAGCTCGCCGGGGCTAGATGTGCTTGTGGGAGCGCGGTTCTTGCAGGCGGTGGGTGGCGGCGCGCTGATCCCCGTCGCGATGGCGGTCGTCGGTGATCTCTTTGGAGAGCGGCGGCGCGGCCTGGCGCTCGGGCTGGTTGGCGCGGTCACGGAGGCGGGCGGCGTGCTTGGCCCGCTCTGGGGCGCCTGGATTACGAGCGTCTGGGGCTGGACCTGGATCTTCTTCATCAATATTCCACTGGTTGTCGCAATCAGCGCGTTCGGCTTCTTCTGCATCCCTCGGAGCCGCGGCGCGAAGGAACCGATTGACGTGATAGGCGCGGTACTGTTCGGTCTCTCGCTCGCGTTCCTCACGATTGGGCTGGGGCAACAGAGCGGTCAGACGGGAACGTTCAGTGTCGGAGCGCATGTCAACTCGAATCCGCTGCTACTCATTGCCGCCCTCGTGCTTTTCGCGCTGTTCCTCCTGTGGGAGTGGCGGCGCAGGCAGCCCGTGGTGGAGTTGGCGATGTTTCGACGCTCCGCCTTCTCCGCCGCCTCCGCGCTCAGCCTCATCATCGGCGCGGCGCTGATTGTTGCCCTCGTCGAGATACCGCTGTTTTTCCTGTCGCTTGGCTCGGCGGGGGTTATAAGCGCCGGGCTTGATCTCCTGCGCATGACGGTGTTCATTCCAGTGGGAGCGTTCGCGGGCGGATGGCTCTCCGCGCGCATCGGCTGCCGTGTCACCGCCGTCGTTGGACTACTCTTCACAACGCTCGGTTTCTGGCTGATGCACTTGTGGCCGGCGGACCCTAGCTTCTCTGCGGTGACCAGCGCGACCGTCGCCGCGGGCCTTGGCTTTGGCCTGGTCATCGCGCCGATCAGCACGAGCGCGCTCAACGCCAGCGAGCGTCGGCAAGCGGGCAGCGCCTCATCCATCGTCACCGCGCTGCGCATGGCCGGCATGATCCTCGGGCTGGCGGGGCTGACCTCGTGGGGTCTGGCGCGCTTCCAATCGCTGATGTTTCACCGGCTGGCGAAGATCAGCCTGCGGGACACCGCCGGTTATGCCAGCGCGCTCAATAGTTCGCTGCATCAGGTGTACGTGGACATCTTTCTGGTCACCGCGGTGATCGCGCTCATCGGCGTGGTTCCGGCTGTCCTGCTCTGGCGCCGCCCGGCGGGAGCAATCGGCGGGGATGAGTTCGAGAGCTTCGTCGCGCCGCTGGCCTGATCTGGATACGCTGTGGGCTGGTGGCCGCGAGATGCGCCCCATCCCGCTGTGCGCCGGCCATTGATGCCCGCGAGGTGCGCCCGTCTCGCTGTGCGCCGGCCATTGATGCCCGCGTATCCGTCCAGCTCTTTACGCGCTTGCCGACGACAGGGAGAACCCGGTGTAGAGCGCGGAAGCGTCACTGCCCGCGCCAATCGCGATGACTGGATTCGCCGGCAACATCAAATTGAGCCACGCTACGCGCTGCCCATTGCCGTAGAGCGTGAGCGTGCCGCGACCGTCCGGTCCCGGCAGGTAGCGCAACGAGAGCGTATTTTTCACGAAGCCGTCGGTGTGCCAGGCGACGGTAGGCGGCGAGGAGCAGTTATCACTTCCATCGCAAAGTAGGTAGATGGCGCCCAGTCCTCCCCCCTGTCCCATCTCGGCCAGTACGCCGTCACCAGCGTTCACGTCGCCGATGAAGACCGCCACGCGCTCCTCGTTGGGGAGTTTCGCCGCCGGGGCAACGGTCAGGTCCAGGGCGAATCCCTGGCTCAGCAGATCGCGCCCCTGTGTCGGCGAATAGACGCAGAGCGACGACAGGATATCGGGCGCATTGCCGACGCCAATCCCATCGGCGCGCAACCCGGCGCTCTGGATGGCGCAGGGGCCGGGAGCATGTTGCCAGTTGGGATCGTCCTTCGGGTTGCCGCTGTAGACCGAACTCCAACTGATGGGCGTCGCGCTGGGACGAGACGCGAACGCCGGCGCGAAGGCGGCAAGCGCAATCGCCGCCAGCGTCACGAGTGTCACGCCCAGGCCGAAGAACAGCCCGAAACGGTCGCTCCACGGGCCGCGCGGCGGCTTCACGGCCGGGCCGTCTTCGTGGCGTGGGGCCGGCGCCAGGGGTGGCTGCGGCCAGTAGGTGGGCCGCGGAGGCGCGTATGTCATCGGACACCACTTCCTATCGCGGGCGCCTCGTTACTCGACGCGACTGAATCGTTCGGCGGCGGCGCCGGAATGGGAGCCTGTGGCGTCTGGCGCGGTTCCTCTGATGGACTGGGGCGAGCGAGTCGCCCTGTCACGTAGAACAGCACACCCAGGATGATCGCGTAGTAGACCAGGAAGAGCGCCGTGCCGCCGTCCAGCGGCAACCGCCCAATGTACAGCGGCTTCTGCATCCACGAGCCGACCGGTCCCGGCAGGAAGCCGAGCAGATTGCTGCCGTTGAAGATGGCGTGCTGGAGCACCGCGTAGAGGATGCCGCCGAAACCGCGCAGCCAGCGCAGGCGCACGCCCTTCCCGTTGATGAGATAGTACCAGCCGAGCGCGGCCATGCCAGCGCCGACGCCATGTAGCAAACCCGCGCCGACGCGCCCGATGGCGACATTCACCCAGTCCGCTTCGCCCATGCCGATGTAGCCGGTGGTCTCCAGGATGTCGAAGCCGACACCGGCGGCGACGCCCATGAGGAACGCGCTGGCGGGCGTGCGAATGCGCCGCATGATGAGGACGGCCCCCAACGGCTTCACCCCCTCCTCGACGAGCGGCGCGATGGCGGAGATCGTGAGCAGGAAGATGATGACCTGTGTTGGATCGCCCGGTCCGGTAGGCTGTGTCAGTGACTGGCTGAGGTTGCGTTGGAAGAGCACGCCGATCACACCGGAGAGGATGACCTCAAAGATGATGGCGAGGAGCGGGGCCAGCGTCAGGCCGTAGAACAGCGACATCCAGACGTGGCGGCGCGTGGACGGCTGGCGCAGCCGCCAACTGGTGAGCGCAAGAATCGCCAACGCAGGCAAGACTCCACTCGCGATGAGCAGCGGCGCCGTCGCCAGCGCCGAACCAGGCGCGCTCCGCAGATGCCAGAGCGCGACGCCAACCACCAGAACGACGAACGCGAGCGCCGCGAACCACCACGGATTGGCGAGTGTGAAGCGCGCCGAGGGCTTGCGCAGGATGCCGCGAACGCCGAAGTACATGGCGAATGCGCCAGCGATCAGCGGCCCCAGGACGAACGCGATGAGATCGGCTTGGATGGCCAG
>DATEGV010000167.1:0-16104 GCA_035279925.1 Ktedonobacterales bacterium
TCCGCGGAGGGAAGGGGTGGGGGGATGAGGCTACCCCACCGGGGGTGTGATCGCGATCACTCGCAGTGGGCTGCCGGAGCCGCCGACGATCTTGAGTGGCGCAGCGATGACGAGCGCGCCGACGGGCGGCAACTGATCCAAATTGATCAGGCTGGTGACGCCGAACTTGCCGTTGCCGTGCATCGTCGCGTGGTTCGGGAACGGCGGATCGAAGGTTCCGGCCTGCCCGGCGTCGGTTCCCACCGTCTCCGTGCCGAAGCCGACCACATCGCGCTCCTTAGCCAGGAACTCCGAGCACTCTTTCGCGATGCCGGGCGTATGCGCGCCGTCCGCCGCCATCCCCAGGAACGCCTCACGCTCGGTGCGCTTGCTCCATCCGCTGCGCATCAAGGCCCAGGCGCCCGCCGGAATCCGCCCGTACTGTCCCTCCCACTGCTTGACGCGCTCGGAGGTCAGCAGGAAGTCCGGGTTCCGCTCGACATCGCCGGTCACATCAATCACGCAAGCGGGGCCGATGAATTTGCGTGCGGGAATGGTGTCGGTCGTGTTGTCGGGGAGATCCTTGCCCGTCACCCAGTGGACCGGCGCGTCGAAGTGCGTACCGGTGTGCTCGCCCAGATGCATGACGTTCCAGTACCACGCGGGGCCGCGCTCGTCATAGCGCGAAACCTCGGTGAGCGTGAGGCCGGGAGAGGGCGCGAACATCGGCGGCAGGTCAATGACGGGCGTGTCCGGGCCGAGCGGCGTGGTCAGGTCTACGACGCGCAGCGCGCCACTCTCGAGGTCTTGCAGCAATTGCGTCAGGACGTTCGGCTGAAAGCTGTACACAGTCGCTTGCTCCTTTCATTACTCGTGATGGGGTTGCGGGTCACCATAGGCCGAGTTGGGAACGGTTCACGCAGAGTTTAAGGGAGTTGAAACGGAGTCAATAGAAAGAAGGTATGAGAGTTGTGCGGCGGCGCATGCTGGTGACGATAGCGCGCACACCGCGCCACGTCTCACATTCCCTCTGGCTCCGCGTGACTCCGCGTGTACTCCCTCTAACTCTGCGTGAACCGTTCCCTATCCCTCGCCACGAGGCGACGCGCCGCATTCAAGTCGCAAACGACGCATACGCGCGGACCGGGAACGTGCCCATCCCTTTGACCTTCACGGGAACCGCCGTGAAGCGAAACCCGCTCATGGGCAGCGCGTCCAATCCACACAGATGCTCGGCAATCGGAATGTCCGCGCCCAGCAATGTCGTATGCGCGGGACGGCTCCCATCGGCGGTGTCGTCAATGTTCATCGAATCTATGCCGACGAGCGCAGCTCCCGCGTCGCGCAGGTACTCGGCGGCGTCGGCGGTCAGGTATGGGTGGCCCTCGAAGTACTGATCCGTCGCCCAATGCCGGTCCCATCCCGTGTGGACGAGGACGGCCTTGCCACGAATCTCCAGCCCATCGAACGCCGCGCGGGAAACCGCCCGCGCCGCCATCTCTGGGAGATGCAAGACGACGGCGTCCAGCTCAGCCAGACTCGTGAGGCTCAATTCAGAGAGATCCTTGCCGTCGGCGTAGCGATGGAACGGGCTGTCTACATACGTCCCGGTGTTCGCGACCATCTCGATCTTGCCGATCTGAAAGGTTGTGCCTTCCGCATAGTTTGCTCGTGATTGCTCACGACTGAGATAGTCGCAGATCACTGGAGCGGGCAGCCCCTTGTAGGTTATCAGCCCGTCGGTTACGGTATGGCTCAGATCAATGAAGCGTTTTGCCGTACTCCCCACCGCGATGTGCCCATATGACACGGCGCTCTGTTCAGTATCCACCATTCACTCTCCTTCCCCGTAGATTCGCCCAGCGTCTCTCGGAAAAACTCCGCGTGAACTCCCTCTGACTCTGCGTGAACCGTACTCATTCCTACGACACGAGGAGACGCCCGCCCTATGTCGCGCTCTGCCGTCGCAGCCCTTCCAGCGCCCGCTTGAACTGGAAGCGGTTCTCCAGCAGGGGCAGATCCATGTGGAACGACTTTGGTCCGACCGCCTCCACCTTGGAGACGATGGTTGTCAGTGTGTCTCCCGCCAGCGCCTCCTTCACCGCCGCGAGCAGCGTTTCTGGCGTGTCGGCCTCGGCCACGCGCGGGACGCCGGAGGCACGCGCCACCCCCGCGAGGTCCGTGCCGGTGGCCGTCGCCGTGGGGAAACCGCCGACGGAGAGCAGGCTCTCGTTGTCGAAGACGATGTGCAGCAGATTGCCGGGGCGATAGCGCGCCAGCGTGCTGAGCGTGCCGAGATTCATCAGCAGCGAGCCGTCGCCGTCCAGCACGATCACCTTCTGCTCCGGGAGGCTGAGCGCGATCCCCAGGCCCATCGAGGAGGCCAGGCCCATCGCATGCTCCAGGTAGAAGAAGGTCGGCTTGTGGCCCAGGGTATACAGCTCGGCGGCGACCGCGCCCATGATCGTGACGACGATGCGCTGCTCGATCTCTGGATAGATGGCGGCTAGCGCCTCTTCACGCAGCATGCTACGCGCCTCCTCTCCGCTTGACTTCTAGTCTTCCCACATCAGCTCGCGTGAGAGCAGTACGGCGACAGGATGCAGCGCGGCGTGGGCGAGCGTCTGGGCGTCGCGCAGCCGGCGCGGAATGTCGTCGGGGTTGACGAGATGCCAGATAGGGATGTTCAGCGCCCGAAGCGTCGGCTCCGTCACCAGGCCGCCTTGCGTCTGCCAGGGGTCGCGTTCGCCCATATGGCCGCGATAGCTGATGAGCATGAGCAGGGGAATCTTGTAGAGCAGGGCCAGCGAGACGATGGGGTTGATGGCGGCGAGGAAGCCGTGGTTCTGCATGAGGCAGGCGGTGCTGACGCCCGCGAGATGGGCCCCGGCGGAGATGCCGATGGCTTCCTCTTCTTTGGCGATGCGCACCAGCGTCATCTCCGGGTCGTCGTCGGCCATACGCATCAGGTGGACGAGCCACGTCTCCGGCAGGGCGGACATCAGCCGCACATCGCAGGCTTTGAGGGCGTCGTAGATCAGCCGGGAGTTGGCGACGGAAACAGGCATGCGGCGCTCCTTCTGCGGGGAGGCCGGCGCGACTGCGTCGGTCCATGATAGTGAGCAGTGTAGCACACGGGCGGGATGGAGCGACCGTCGCGGCAATGACCACCCCTTCTCGGTGCGTTGACCCCTACCTTGAGGTAGAGGGATAGCGTCACCTAGAACAGGTGTGCTACACTCGAGTCGGGCGGATGCCTGCTCCTCGAATCAGGTATCCGTGCGCCTTGGACCGGGAAGGGATGTCAGGCGCTACCGGTGTCCGGTGGGACTGCCGTCGCCTGAGCGTCTCCTCCTGGGGAGGATCACTAAGAGAGGCAATAGGAGCGGCAGCATGCGGTTACTACTCACGTCCGCTGGCATCAAGAACACGAGCATCCACAACGCGCTGGTCGAGTTGCTGGGCAAACCGATCGCCGACTCCAACGCCCTCTGTATCCCCACTGCGGGGTACGGAAACCCGTATGGCAGTCCTGCCGGGCCATGGCGTTTCATAACCGGACAGTCCGCCCAACCTATGTGCGAGCTGGGGTGGAAGTCGTTGGGCGTGCTGGAGCTCACCGCGCTGCCCAGCATCGGTGAAGGGCGCTGGGTTCCGTGGGTCCGAGAGACAGACGTCCTGCTGGTGAATGGCGGCGATGCCCTGTACCTGTGCCATTGGATGCGCGAGTCGGGGCTGGCGGATCTCCTGCCGTCGCTGCGCGAGACGGTCTGGGTGGGATTCAGCGCTGGGAGCATGGTGATGACCCCACGCATCGGGGAGGATTTCGTCGGTTGGAAGCCGCCCACCGGTAGTGACAGCACGCTTGGCATCGTCAACTTCTCAATCTTCCCGCATTTGGATCACCCCGATTTGCCGGAAAACACCATGGCCGACGCAGAAAGATGGGCAGCCGGCATCCCAGGTCCGGCGTATGCGATTGACGACGAGACTGCTATCAAAGTTGTGGACGGCGCGGTCGAAGTCGTCTCCGAGGGGCATTGGAAGCTGTTTACCCCCTAATCCGCTGGCGCCGCTCACCGGAGACACGAGCCGAGGAGGAGAACATGCGCTACCTGTTCATGGCGTTTCACTATCCCCGGCCGGAGTATCATGGCGACCTGCTGCGCCACATCCACCTTGTCGGCGCGGCCCTGCGCGCTCAGCCGGGACTGTTGCAGCTCGCGGACTTCGACGACCCGGCCAATGGGCGCATCGTCGCCGTCTCGATCTGGGAGAGCGCGGAGGCGTTTCGTGTGGGGAGGGCGCGGGCGATGGCTTCGCTCGACGAGGAGCCGCGTTACGATGTGTGGGAGTCGCGCCCGCTGGAGGTCTTCACGTTGGGCGAGCTTGCGGAGACGGCCGGCGCGTGAGCAGCGTTACGTGAGGGCTAGAACAGGCTGCTCTGTTCGGGCGCTTCGCCGTTCGTCGCCCGCCGTAGCTCCTCACGCAGATACGCCAGCACGTCGTCGTAGCGCTCGTCGGCGATTTCGCTGTACGATCCGGCGCGAAAGCGATGCTTCAGCCGCCCGTAGATGATGGCGTAGGTGAGTGGCGTAGGCAGCCGCTTCGTCTCGCGCACCATGCGGTCCACCAGCTCTTGTACCGTGCGGGCGTGCGCCGGTGTCAGCCGCTGGGTCCGTTCGTCAATCTTCGCCACCTGCGTCTCGGTAGTGTTCTGGCGCTCGCTCAGTGCGTCCAGCATCACGATGGCCTGGCCGACCTGCTTTGATAGCCCCTCCACTTGTCCCGGCAGTTCCAGTATGCTCGCCAGGTGTTCTCTCAAGAGGTTCACTACATCTGTCAGCTCGCCGATCTGCTCAGTGAGCATAGCTGCCTGTTGAGCGTTGACAGACGTCGCCGGCGCGATGTCACTTGGCGCTGGCAACGTCCCCACACCGCGCCGCGAGAAATGCTGGTAGAGCACGTTGGCCGCTTCACGCTTGAACGCCAGGATCGGCGGGCGTTTCTCCGCCGTGAGCCGGCTGAGCTGGATACCTTGCAGCCATACTGGGACCGCCCAAGCGGTCAGCACATCCGATGGTTGAGGCGCGCCGTTTATTACCACTTCGGCAAACAGCATTTCATCACGGATCACGTCATCAGCGCGCACCCGCCGTCTCTGTGAAGCGCGATCCAAGTTCAGCGCCGCGCAGAGATCGGTGAAGACCGCCGCGACACGGCCATCGGGCAACCGCACTGCGACGACAGAGTGATCGAAGAGATTCACTATATCCTGCTCGACGGGTCTGATAGGTTCTTGTGCCATATCTGCGCCTCCGCCTTTCTACTACAGGGACTCAGCCCATCCCGGCGCCTGCATCAACGCTAGTGTAGATGCCGCCTTTTCTGGACTCGTATGAGGGCAGTAGCCGAAGAAACCTAGCGACAAGTTGCAGTTGTGGCACAGGACTCGGTAGCCGGGAGGGAAGTTCTCTCGCGCAAGATATGCGTAGAATTGATTGCCGACAGACTTGCCATTTCCCAGCATCAGGCGATGTTCTCTGCCGCCGCCGTCAATATGGTCTATCCCTAGGAATTTGGGATGGCGCTCGCCGCAACATGCACATACCAGATCGCCACCGCCACTATAGCGACTCAGGACACGATACTTGCGTCTTCGCGCACGTTGTCGCTCTTTCTCGTTATGCCTGTCTGAATCTGTAGCCACCACCCGTGGACACTCACTTTCTTCGTTATTAGCAACCGTCCTGCTGCCGTCTTGACTGCCGCACGCTTGCTGAGAAAGGGGGTAGTGCATGACGCGCCAGCCTTTTCGTATGGTGTCAAAACGAGCAATTGCGTAAGACTATGTACTGTTGCGCGTCGAGGGTGTTACTCTACGATTTCACCTCCTTCCTGGCGCGTATCACTTCTTCGAGCTGATCGCGGCGGAAGTAGATCTTGCCATCGCCTGGCAGCCCTACCTTTTCAAGCTTTCCCTCGCGCATCCGCGCGTTGAACCACTCGCGTGAGTGCCGATAGACCACTATCGCCTCTTGTATCCACATCAGATCATCCGGGTTCGGTTGCTCTGCCATGTCGCTTCCTTTGTACCTTATTTTGCGTGCTACGTGATACTTACGACTTACTATTGTCATTCTACCATCACGCCCGCTTGATCGTCAATGCGCTGGCGCGAAGAGGGGTGATATCCGGCGTGCTGTCGTACTGGCAGCCAGAGGTATCACCCGATGGAGTAGGGAGCGTCGCGCCCGGCGGAGGTGTTCACGCCGCCGGAGCTTGCGGAGACGGCCGGCGGGTGAGCAGCGCGCGGCGATGCCGCAGCAGGTAATAGATGAAATAGAGGCCCGCCAGTTGGTTGATATAGCCGATGGTGAAGACCGTGAAGAGGATGGGGTCGCGGTTCCCCAGGTGGAAGAACGGCGGGAACCCATGCCGCACCTGATTGAGCATGTTGTATGTGTAAAAGCCGACCTCGATGAGCAGGAAGCTCAGCAGTATCCAGTAGCCGGGCCGCGGCCAGAGCATCAACCCTACAAAGCCGCAGAGGAACCAGAGTAGCGTGGCGCATAGCAGCAGTGTGCCGGAGTCAAACGGCAGCTTGTGATAGAGATGGAGCGCATAGGGAACCTGGGCCATGTAGTTGGCAAGGACGACGACGAGAACGAGCCACAAGAAATACACGCGCGAGCGTCGCATGCCCATCCTCCCAGACACTCCTATGAGCGTAATTCCCCTCAGGTTGAGCATACTGCCCGCGTATCGCAAGCTCGTCGCGAGATCGTCGCAACTCTGTCGCGAACACCATCATCCGGCGCTTGCCACAGCGCGTTACCGTCGGCTATAGTGTGAGGCAGCGCGAGGTGGTTGTGTTGACCGCCCCGCATGCACGCAGATACGAAGGAGCAGCCGAATGGACGGCAGTGCTAGTTGCCGTAGCAGATCGCGCCAGCTTGGCCGAAGTGTTGCACCACGTCCCGACGCGCCAGAGCGGTAGATGACGCCGCGCGTCTGAACGTTGCGCCTCGCCCCGGTCAGCCGGGGTTATTTATTGCCATGCGCCGCCACGAGCGGACCGTGGCGAAAGGAGGCGCAACATGCGCATGTTCGCTCCCTACGGAGCAACGCCACAGCGGGGAGCGGGCGACGACCGGACGCCCACGCGCCCCGGCTGGATAGACGCCGCGCTGATCGTCGCGCTCATCGCGCTGGCGTACGGCATCGTCGTCGCCGCCTCGCACTGGACCGCGCCGCTCACCCCCAGCGCGTCAATTGACCTCGCGCCGCGTTCCTTGCCGCTCTACGCCGGGCTCTCCACGCTACGGATGGCGCTCGCCTATATCCTCTCGCTCGCCTTCACGCTGGTCTACGCGCATATCGCGGCGGGCAACCGGCGGGCGGAGCGGGTGATGGCTCCCCTGCTCGACATCCTGCAGAGCATTCCCATCCTCTCGTTCCTGCCGGGCGTCGTGCTGGGGCTGGTCGCGCTCTTCCCGCGCAGCCACATCGGCCTGGAATTGGCGGCGATCCTGCTGATCTTCACCAGCCAGGCTTGGAACATGACGTTCAGCTTCTATCACTCCCTGCTCATCATTCCCAGCGACCTGCGCGAGGCCGCCTCCGTCTATCGGCTCAACTTCTGGCGGCGCTTCACGCGGCTGGAACTGCCCTTCGCGATGATCCCGCTGATCTGGAACTCGATGATGAGCTGGGCCGGTGGCTGGTTCTTCTTGATGGCCGCCGAGCAGTTCACGCTCGGTCCGCACAGCTTCCAGCTTCCGGGGCTCGGCTCGTACCTGCAGACGGCGGCGAACGATGGCAATGTCGGCGCGCTGCTGCTTGGCCTGGCGACACTCATCGCTATCATCGTCCTGCTCGATCAACTGCTCTGGCGTCCGCTCATCGCCTGGGCCGACCGCTTCAAGCTGGAACAGACCGCCGGCGGTGAGGCGCCCACATCGGGCGTCCTGCGCGCGCTGCGGCGCTCCGCGCTGCTGGAGTGGCTCAGCGGACACGTCTTCGCGCCTAGCGGGGAATGGCTGGATCGCGCGTTCAGCCGGCCACTCCGACCGGCCAGTCGCGTCGAGACCGCGAAGCGGGAAACGGCCAGCGTGGCGCCGATTCGGCTGCGCTCGTCGGAGGCGGCGGCCTGGCCTGATCGGTCTGCGGCGCAGGTTGTGCGCGCCATCGTCGGAGTCGTGGCGCTGGCGGCTTGCGTGTGGGGAGCGGCGGCGGCGCTGCGGCTCGTCGCGCATCTCAGCCTGGGCGATTGGGGCAACGTTACGGTGAGCGCAGGGGCGACCCTCCTGCGCACCGTTGCGGCGCTGGCGATCGGCGTGGCGTGGACGGTCCCGCTCGGCGTCGCCATTGGCCTGCATCCACGTTGGGCGCGGCGCGCACAGCCCATCGTGCAGATGGTGGCCTCGATCCCGGCGACGGCGCTCTTTCCCGCGCTGCTGCTGATCCTCATCGGCCTGCCCGGTGGACTGAACATCGCGGCGATCGGCCTGATGCTGCTCGGCACGCAGTGGTACGTGCTCTTCAACGTGATCGCGGGCGCGATGGCCATCCCAACCGATCTGCGCGAGGCGGCGGCGATCTACAAGCTGCGCGGCTGGCAGCGCTGGCGCTACATGATTCTGCCCGCGATCTTCCCCTGGCTGGTGACGGGCATGATTACGGCGACCGGCGGCGCGTGGAACGCCAGCATCGTCGCGGAGTATGTCGCGTTCAACAGCCACGTCTACCAGACCGTCGGGCTGGGCGCGCTCATCGCGAGCAGCGCCGCGCGGGGCGACTTCGCGCTATTGCTGGCCGCGACGCTGGCGATGGCCGCCGTCGTCGTCGCCATGAATCGGCTCGTCTGGCGCCCGCTCTACCGTCTAGCCGAGCAGCGCTTCCATTTGGATTGAGGACACCACAAGAAAGCGAGGAGACCAATGGCAACGATGAATCAGACTGGGAGCGCGGTGAACCAGGGGACGCTGCTCGCGGCGCGCGGCGTCAGCAAGTATTACGGCGACGAGCATGAGCGCGTGCTCGTGCTGGATAGCATAGACCTCGAGCTGCGCGCCGGTGAGTTCATCGCGCTGCTGGGACCATCAGGGTCGGGCAAGTCCACGCTGCTGCGCATCCTGGCGGGCCTGATCGCGCCGTCGCGGGGCGAGGTGGTCGCGGATGGCGCGCCGCTGCGGGGAACGAACGAGCAGGTAGCCATCGTGTTCCAGAGTTTCGCGCTCTACCCCTGGTTGACCGTGCAGGATAACGTGGAGCTTGGCCTGCTGGCGAAGGAGCTGTCGCCCAGGGAACGCCGCGAACGGGCGCTGCGCGCGATTGACCTGATCGGGCTTGACGGCTTCGAGACGGCGTATCCGC
The DNA here is from genome assembly GCA_035279925.1 of Ktedonobacterales bacterium. Classification (GTDB taxonomy): domain Bacteria; phylum Chloroflexota; class Ktedonobacteria; order Ktedonobacterales; family JADMIN01; genus DATEGV01. Next base: position 9,358 of record DATEGV010000167.1, read on the forward strand.
GCGAGCTCTCCGGCGGCATGAAGCAGCGTGTCGGCTTCGCGCGGGCGCTGGTGGTCGAGCCGGAGGTGCTCTTTCTGGATGAGCCGTTCTCCGCGCTGGATGTGCTGGTCGCCGAGAATCTGCGGCATGAGCTGCTGGATCTCTGGCGCGAGCGCAAGATTCCCACCCGCGCGATCCTGATGGTGACGCACAACATAGATGAGGCCGTGAGTATGGCCGACCGGCTGCTCGTCTTCGGCGCGAATCCCGGGCGCATCCGCATCGAGCTACCGGGGCTGCCGACGGAGCGTCGCGCCGTGAAGGATGGGGCGCACGCCGAGCTTGTGGACACCATCTACCGCGTGATGACCAATCCGCTTGAAGACGTGGCGACGCTGCTGCCCAGCGCGCATGCGGTGGAGCGGGGCGCCGCGCCACGGTACCAGATGTTGCCGCATGTAAACATCGGCGAGCTGACCGGCTTCATCGAACGGCTGCATGCGCTGGGCGGCCGCGAGGACCTCTACGAGCTTGCGCGCGAGCTGCACATGGAGGCCGACGACATTCTCCCGCTTGCCGAGGCGGCGGACCTGCTCGGCTTCGGCGACGTGCAAGAGGGCGACGTGCTGCTGACGGAGGAGGGACGGCGCTTCGCGGAGGCGGGCGTGCTGGAGGAGAAGGAGCTGTTTCGCGCGCAGGCGGCGAGCCATATCGAGTTGATTGACGCCATCGCGCGCGACCTCCACGCGGCCAGCGACCACCGGCTGCCGGAGGACGCGGTGATCGAGCGGCTGGAGCAGACGTTCAGTCCCATCGAAGCGCGCCGCCAGCTTGATACGGCGATAGACTGGGGGCGCTACGCGGAACTCTTCGCCTACGACGACGACGCCGGCGAGTTCTTTCTGGAGGAGGAGAGTCAGCCGGCGGCGAGGTGACTCACCCTGGAACGGCGTCTCAACCGCCCTTGACCGGCGCGGACCCCTTTGCTATGCTTTCACATGGTCGCGCCGCGCGCCCACACAACGAGGACGCCGCAGGCTGACCACACAATTGAATCAGAACCACCGCAACGGGAGCTCGGGGAGCCGGGCTGAGAGGGTTGGCCACTAACCGCCACCGACCGACGGAACCTGATCTGGGTAATGCCAGCGCAGGGAGCAGGGCTCGTGTATGCGGGCAACTTTGGGGACGCTGGCATTGACCGGCGTCCCTATTTTCGTGGGCTCGCCCGGCCGGGTTCCCCCTCTCCTCGTGGGACACGCCAGCGCGAGCGGCGCAGCCGCGAGGAGCAACGCCCGGCGTTGCGAAGCTGGCGCCAGAGCGCAGCGGAGGGGGGCAGGGGGTGAGGTCCGCGACGACGCAGTCCAAACGCGAGGACAGCAGCATGAGTGAGCGACAGGCCACGGACGCAACCGAGCGATTTGTGGGAGGCGGCAGCCTTCCCCTGCTCGACGTGCGCGACGTGACGATGCGCTATCGCCAGGGACGCGACGCGACGATCACCGCGCTCGCGGACCTCTCGCTGCATGTCAACGCGGGCGAGTTCGTCGCGCTGGTCGGGCCGAGCGGCTGCGGCAAGAGCACGCTGCTCTCCCTCGTGGCGGGATTTGAGACGCCGAGCGCCGGAACAATCGCCCTCAACGGCGACACGACCACCACGCGGCTCGGGCGCGTCGGCTACATGCCCCAGCGCGACCTGTTGCTGCCCTGGCGGCGCGCGCTCGACAACGCCATCGCCGGCTTGCAGGTCAAGCGCGTCCCACGCGGCGAGGCGCGCGAGCGGGCGCGGGCGCTCTTCGCGGAGTTCGGCCTGGCCGGATTCGAGCGCAGCTATCCCCCGGCGCTCTCCGGCGGCATGCGCCAGCGCGTCTCCTTCGCGCGCACCGTCCTGGCCGGCGGCGACCTGCTGCTGCTGGACGAGCCGTTCGGCGCGCTCGACGCCCTCACCCGCGCGGACCTGCAACGGTGGCTGCTCGCCATCTGGGAGCGGCTGCATACCACCTGTCTGCTAGTGACGCATGACGTGGACGAGGCGCTGCTGCTCTCCGACCGCTTCTACGCGCTGAGTCCGCGCCCCGGCCATGTGCGCCTGGAGCGCAGTGTGCCGCTGCCGCGTCCGCGCGACGCCGGCATGCTCGCCCGGCCGGAGGTTGCCGCGCTCAAAGCGGAGATGCTGGCCGCGCTGATGGAGCGGTCGCTGAGCGAAGGAGCGGCGCGATGAGTGACACGCTGCGTGACACCGCGCCTGAGACCACCAGCGAGACGACGGCGCTTCGCTCTGCGGCTCCCCCTTCCCCCATGGGGGCACGACGGCGCTCGTGGTCCGGGTTCCCCCTCTCCCCGTGGGGGACAGGGCGTGGGGTCAGCAGCCAGCGCCAGAGCGAAGCGGATGCTGCTGGGATAGTTTCCACGCCGCCGCGTGGCCGTCTGCGCCGCATAGGCGGTCTCCTCGCGGTCGGCCTGCCGGCGCTGGTGACGCTCGCGCTCCTCATCGCCGTCTGGCAGTGGTTCGCCAGCCGCCCCGGAGCCGATCCGCAGGTGCTCCCCACGCCGGGCGCCGTCTGGCACGCGCTCACCTCCCAGCGCGCGCTGCTCTGGAAAAACACCGTCATCACCCTCCGGGAGACCGTCGTCGGCTTCACGGCGGCCTTCGTCGCGGGCGTCTTCTTCGCGACGCTGATAGACTTCTCGCCGTTGCTGCGCCGCGCCATCTATCCCCTACTCATCTCGTCGCAGACAATCCCGATCATCACCATCGCGCCGCTCGTCGTCTTCTGGTTCGGCTTCGGCATCGTCTCGAAGGCCATCGTCGTTCTGCTCGTCTGCTTCTTCCCGATCTCTGTCGCACTGGTGGATGGTCTGCGCTCCGCCGACCCGGAACTCATCAAGCTGTATCGCGCGTTCGGCGCGGGCCGCTGGCGCCTCTTCTGGTCCGTGCGGTTGCCGGGCGCGCTGCCCACGCTCTTCTCAGGTGTCCGCATCGCCATCACCTATAGCGTCGTCGGCGCGATCTTCGGCGAGTACGTCGGCGCGACGGGCGGGCTTGGCTGGTACATCGAGCAGAAGCAGCATGATTTCCAGACGCCGGCCATCATCGCCGCCATCGTCGTCACGGCGCTCTTGAGTGTCGCCCTGTTCCTCCTGACCGCGCTGGTCGAGCGGCTCGCCCTGCCCTGGTATCACGGGCGGCGCGGCGCCGGCCGGTGAGTTTCGCGAAAGGACCGTCTCCCATGCCTCGTCTCTCATACTGGCTCAAGCTAGCGCGTTGGCAGACGCGGCGAGCTTCAGCCCCGGTCCCGTGCCGTGCGCCGGCCATTCATGGCCGCGAGGGGGCGCGTGTCGCGTTCGCCCGCGCTCTGCCGCTCGTGGCGCTACTCGCGCTGCTGCTGGCCGGATGCGCCTCCACCACCACGCCGCCCGCGAAGGGCGCGAACGGCCAGCCGCTGGATACGGTGACATTGGCGCTGGATTGGACACCCAACACCAACCACACGGGCATCTACGCCGCCATCGCGAACGGCTGGTATCAGCAGCAGGGCATCAATCTCAAGCTGACGCCGTATTCAAGCAGCATCGCCCCGGAGACGCTGGTCGCCACCAACAAGGCCGACTTCGCCATCAGCTTCACCGAGAGCGTCACGGCGGCGCGAGCCGTCGGGCAGCCGCTCGTCTCCATCGCCGCCGTCATCCAGCGCAACACCTCCGCGCTCGTCACGCTCAAGAGCAGCGGGCTGGATACCGTCGCTAAGCTGGCGGGCAAACGCTACGCGGGCTTCGGCGCTCCCTACGAGCAGCCCGTCATCCAGCAAATGCTCAGTTGCGCGAACGCCTCCTCCACCAATTTCCAGAATGTGACCACCACGCTCGATCCCATCGAGGCGCTCAAAAGCAAGCAGTTCGACTTCGCCTGGGTCTACGAGGGCTGGGAGGTGATCCAGGCCCAGCGCGCGGGAACGCAGCTCAACGTCTTCCCGCTGCTCGGCTCTTGCATGCCCGATTACTATTCGCCCGTCATCATCACCAGCCAGCATGACATCGCCAGCAAGCCGAATGTCATCAAGCGTTTCCTGGCGGCCACGGCGCAGGGCTACACCTACGCGGCGCAGCACCCCAAAGAGGCGGCGGATCTGCTCATCAAGGGAGCGCCCGCCGGCACATTCGACGACACCGGCCTCGTCTACGCCAGCCAGAACTATCTCAGCCCGCTCTACGCGCAGGGAGCGCAGTGCTGGGGCCAGCAGACGCTCGACAAATGGACGAACTACCCGCGTTTCATGTACGTCCACGGCGCGGTGCAGGACGCCAACGGCGCCGCGATCACAACGCAGCCGGACTACAGCGCGGCGTTCACCGACCAGTTCCTGCCGGCGTGCTGACCAGAAACACCGGCGTCTTGTGGTGAGGGTATTGCGCGCCTGACTGCATGGGCGTACACTGGCGCCACACACGCTCGTTTGATGGGAACGACGTGGTATGGAAGGGGCGCCTCGCATGCTCTGTCCGCGCTGCGGTTTGCCGATTGACGATGGCGGAGTCGTCGCCTGCCCGCGCTGTGGGCTCCCACTCGTCGCGCCGTCCGCCGGTCAGACGCCGCCCGGACCGACACCGCCCGCGCTCCCAGGCGCCGCGAGCGGGTCGTATCCAGCCCAGAGCATGCCTACACCCTTCCCGCCGCCGGGATATGGGATGCCGTACGGCTCCTATGCGCCACCGACGCTCCCACCTGGCTACATGCCCACTCCGCCTGGCATGCCACCAATGTATGCGCCGCCGCCTGGCTACCCACCGTATCTCGCGCCGCCTCACGCGCCTACAAAACGCAAGAACACGCGCCTGTTCATCGCGTTCGGCATCATCGCCGCGCTCATCATCGTCGCCTCGGTCGGCGCGCTGGCTGTCTTGCTTTCCTCAAATCGGGACACGAACAGTCCTGCCAAGGTCGCGCCGGCGACCGCGACCCCAACCGTCGCCGAGCAGGTGATCCTCAATGATCCGCTGACCGCCAACACCTATGGCTGGCTCACAAACGATAACTGCTTCTTCAAGGCGGACGGGTACCACATCAAAGGGACGTATGGCTGTTATGCGCCGACGGCGATAGACGACATCAACGACTCGGATACGACCGTCACCGTGAAGATGGCCAGCGTAAACGGGAGCAACGCCTCTGGCGTCGCGTTGCGCATCACCCACAATGAGAACCTGCAAAAAAACCAGTCCTATGTGTTCACGATCGCGAGCGAGGGCGAATGGTCGTTCCAGCGTTGTGTGGCGACCTGCGACTTTGTCGTGAACTACACATCCAACGCGGCGATTCATCCCGGCGTGGGGAGCGTGAACACGATGCGTGTCGTGGCCGTCGGGTCGCACTTCACGTTCTACGTCAACGGAACGAAGGTCGGCCAGGCGACCGACGCAACTTTGACGACGGGCAGGATCGCGCTCAGCGTTTCGGGCGACAACCAATCGGTCTTCACGAATCTGGTCATCAACCAGGTCGGCCCGCACTAGACGATGATAGGAGGAATCGAGCATGCCGTGTCCTCGTTGCGGCGCGACGCTTTCTGATGTGGCCGTCCCATTCTGCCCACGCTGCGGACTCCCGCTTACCATATCTGTGGGAGAACAGGCGGCCCGGGGGGTGGAGTCACAGCCGGTTCCGACGGGCGCGAGTGAACTCGGAACGCCGCCTTATGGCCCTTCGAATGTCCCTCCTTATGCCTGGTCCGCGCCGGCAAGGCATCGCAGGACACGCCTGTTCGTCGCCTTTGGCGTGCTGGCCGCGCTCATCCTCGTCGCTTCGCTCGGCGCGCTGGCCGCCGTGCTGGGACGTTCCCCACAGGCTGCGCGTGGCGCCACGGCAACACCTACAGCGACCACTATACCCGGTCCCACCGCGACGCCGCAGGTCTTCTTTCAGGATCCACTCACATCGAACACCAAGGGGTGGTTCACCGACAGCCGCTGCGTCGTCAAGGCAGATGGGCTGCATGTCACCGATCGCAACTGTATCACGCCGGCCGGTCGGCTTGGCAACGTGGATGTGCAGGTGGATACAACGATTGTGAGCGGCAGTCTCGCCAGCCCGTGCGGCATCGTCCTGCGCGATACATCCCAGGGTGCGAACCGCTACGACTTCGACGTGACGGGGAACGGTCAGTGGGCGATTCAGCGTTATGTGAACGGCTACCATACGTTCCTCACAGACTACCAGGCTAACTCATCCATTAGGCAGGGATTGGGAGCCGTCAATCGGTTGGAGGCGCGCGCCGTCGGCACACATCTGGAGTTCTTCGCAAACGGTTCTTTGCTGGGCCAAGTGGACGACTCGAATCTCATTGATGGGTTCATTGGCCTGCTCTCCAATCCTGGCCTGGAGACGGTGTTCTCGAACCTCCAGATCGGCTACCCCTAGCTCGTCGCCCCATGCGGTATCATGGGGATACATGGGTGGCGGCGATGGCTGGTGCGGACAGCCAAGCGAGCGCGCCGGATGCCCCTGGGGATAGGCCAGTGGAACCGAAACCAACCTACAACAGCGCGAGGGCGCATGATCCCGAACGCGCCGTGATCCTCAGACGACCGCTCCACTCCGGCGAGGCGAGCGGGCGCCATCCGCGCGCCTGGGAGTCGTTGAGGCGCTGGCTCGTTCCGGACGTTGGAGCGCGGGAGCCGGACGGAGGGGACGACACGCCCGCCGCGCGTGCTTGGCTGCGAGGCTATGGCGCGGCGGTCGCGGGCATCACGGCGGTCTCGCTCGTCATCGCG